>CALKUG010000176.1 GCA_937996765.1 uncultured Ignavibacteria bacterium | reverse complement strand
CAATTACTTCAGTAGGGTCAATTGTTTGGTTTGGTACATACAGTTTTGATATCACAGCCAAAACACGAGTAGGTAAAGGGTTGATGTTGTTGGATAAGAGAACTAATAAAATCACTAAAACAAATCCTTTTGATGTTGAACTTCGTTCTGATTTGATTACGGCATTGCACACCATTGGCAAAACTGTTTGGATTGGAACACCCGTAGGGGTATGGAGAGTGAATCTGGAAACCCCATTCGCTCAATGGAAATTAAAGAAAGCACAGACTAAAAAATAATAGCAATGAAATGATAAAATTAACACTTGAGCGTAAAGAAGAGTTACGCAAGAATTTTTCCGGTAAACGTATTGCAGTTGTTGGCGATATGATGTTGGATTGTTATATCACAGGAGATGTAAAAAGAATATCCCCCGAGGCACCCGTACCGGTAATTGAAGTTGAAAATGAGTTTTACCGATTTGGTGGTGCCGCTAATGTTGCATACAACATCGTTTCTCTCGGTGGACTTCCTATCCCTGTTGGTGTTATTGGCGATGACCAATACGGTAATATATTTAAGCAGTTACTTTCCGATGTGGGCATTGATTCAAGCGGATTATTAGTAACTCAAACACGACCAACAACAGCAAAAACTCGTGTTATCTCCCAAGGGCAACATATTGTCCGCATTGATAAAGAAGTAAAAGAGAACATTAACAAGGACGAAGAAAACGTCCTATTTAATTCCCTAATTGCTCTCGCTGATACATTGGACGGAATTATACTCGAAGATTATAATAAAGGTGTTTTGACTGCATCGCTTATTGAAAAAATTATAGCGTATTTTAAAGAAAAAAATGTATTGATAACTGTAGATCCAAAGTTTAATAATTTAATGAGCTATAAAGGCGTAACGGTCTTTAAACCCAATCGTAAAGAAGCAGAAGCGATATTGGGTATGCGTATTAAGAGCTCAGAAGATGTGAGCAATGCAGGGAAGAAACTATTAGAACTACTTGATACACAATATGTATTGCTTACTCTTTCGGAGGAAGGCATTGCCGTGTTTCAAAAAGATGGATTAGAAAAAAGAATGCCAACCAAAGCACAAGAAGTTGCGGACGTTTCGGGTGCAGGCGATACTGTAATATCAACACTTACTATGGCACTGGCAGCAGGAGCAAATATTTTAGAATCCTCCTATTTAGCTAATTATGCCGGAGGAATTGTGTGCGGTGAAGTTGGAGTTGTTCCAATTCAATTGGAACAGTTGTTTGAAGCGGTATAAGGAAATATTAAAATGACCGAATTAAAAGATTTTATAGCGATACGTGAACAACTTCGCACCGAGGGAAAAAAAGTTGTTTTTACCAATGGCTGCTTCGACATCCTTCATGCAGGACATTGTGATTATCTTAATAAATCCCGTGCCATGGGTGATGTATTGGTAATTGGATTAAATTCTGATAAATCGGTACGAAGTATCAAAGGCGAAAAACGGCCAATTGTTCCGGAAGGTGAAAGGGCTTTTTTGCTCGAAAATCTGAAAGCAGTTGATTATGTGCTAACGTTTGATGAAGATACTCCATTCGAGCTTATCAATGCAGTATTACCGGATGTTCTTGTTAAAGGCGGCGATTGGGCAATTGAGAACATTGTTGGCAGAGAGGCTGTTGAATCCAACGGTGGAAAAGTTGTTAATATCTCTTTTGTAAATAACACATCAACAACCAATATTATTCAGACAGTTCTCGAACGATATAGTTAAATGGAAGAGAATAAACCGCACTCAGAAGAAGAGTTACCAAAGCAAGAAAATGCTGAGGAAGCTCCACAAGTACCGATCGAAGAACCGGTAGAAGAGAGTTCGGCCGAATCTCAAGTTGATGAAGGTGAAAGGGAGATTGAAGAATCTTTAAGCCGTGAAAAACGGAAAAGAAACATCTTCGAAAAAATAATTTCTGGATTTGTTTATTTCTGGATTGTAATATTTGGCATTCTTCTCATCACCTTTGGATTTACACAAACTGCTACGTTTCGAGAATTACTTCGCGAAAATCTTGTTGAGATCTTAAACGGAGAATTTAGAGGTACCATTTCAATTGGGAAAATTGAAGGTACTATTTTTACAGCCCTAAGAATTAAGGATGTATTACTTACTTACAAAAAAGATACTGTTGTTTATGCAGGTAAGATAGAAGTTAAAGTCTCCCCACACGAGTTACTCGCCAAAAGGATTAAAGTCCGTTCGTTGCTCCTCGAAAATGTTCAGTTTAATATGATACAGGAGAAGGGTGACTCGCTTTACACACTTGAGAAGGCACTACCTGAACCCTCACCTGATGAAGACACCACTAAATCATCTTTCCCATTTATAATAGTTGTTGATGATGCAGAGCTATCCAATATAAAGTTTGTGCATCGTACCTCTGAATTTTCCTATACACATTCTGCTCGTGATACTTTTATAGTTGATGATTTGCTTGTTGATTCATTAAATTTTGCATTTTCAGCAAGTGCCGATATTGATGGAAATAAGTTTGGATTCGACATTGATAACTTGAGTTTTACAACCAACGTAACATCGCTCGGAAAAACTGAACTTTCCGGAAAAATTGATCTATCCACAGAGAATATCAGTATTGAAGATTTAATACTCCGCTCGAACAGAACTTTTGTTGAGATGAATGCTCAGGTGAGTGACCTTAACGTTTTTGAATCGTTTACAGACAAACAACTTGCTTCAGCTCCGATTGATATTGAGATACGAGGAGATAGTTTTTCCATGAATGATTTGTCGTTGTTTCTCCCCGATTTATCATTCATGCAAGGACTAATCGAAAAACCAGCGATTCAATTTTCGGGTAACTTAGAAAGTCTCAAGGTTGAGGAAATATCATTAACCTATGGCTCCACAAAACTTGCACTTCAGGGAGAGCTTACAAACCTGATGGATGTGGATAAATTCCTAATTGATGTTGGAATTATAAAGTCAGAACTGCATTACGCAGATGTTGGCAGATTTATGCCGAGTTTATCTTTACCACAGTTCCCTGGATTGCAAACATTATTTATTGACACACTCTCCTATAAAGGTAAACCTGAAAATTTTACAGGTGTATTGTTGGTACGCACAGGGGAAGGTAGCTTACGTACCGACTATGCCATGGATTTCCGTACAGATTCTGTTAAGTATATGGTAAAGGGTCATTCGTCGCGCTTCCCTCTTACTCCATTTACAGGTGGCTTCCCGGTTATTTTAAATGCATTGGATATTGACATAAAAGGTACCGAATTTGACCCAGCAGTAATTGATGTTGACATAACTTTAGATGCTCCTGGTAGTACAATAGGCATTGCCACCTATAATGAGTTGGTGTTTACTATGAGTATGCCAAACGATACTTCGCAACTTTCATTGATGGCACAAGTTAATGGACAGGAATTAGAAGTTTACGGCTCTTTACTGTTCCGCGATCTTGATAATCCTCTGTATGAGCTTGAAGGATATACAAGAGATTTAGATATTGCAGTATTTATTCCTGATACTTCAACCATATCAACTGCAATTAATTCACACTTCAAACTCAGAGGAAACAGTTTTGATGTCCGTAACTTATCTGCTTATGCGGAAATAGAATTAATGCCTTCAAAATTAGATACACTAACAATTCCCAAATTGCATTTTGAAACGGAAATAGTTGACTTCGATTCTTCGATGACTGTTAGTGTTTCCTCTGATCTTTTTGATATGAAATTGGCAGGAGAATTCAATCTTCTCTCACTAAGTGAGCAGTTAGGAGAGAACATAACTATTATCACCGAACTGATTCAAAAAAAGGTTGATCAATTTGTAGGTGAAAACGAACTTGTTCAAGAAGTTCTTCCCACAACATTAAAAACACAAGGGAAAAAACAAATAAAATCGGAGATTGAAGAACAAACTATCCCTGAAACAATAGCGGGCGCATTTACATTGGAGTTTAAGGATCTTAGCCCTATTCAACCTTTCTTACAAGGCGAACAGTTAGATATTCGCGGTTCTATGGCAGGAACGTTTTCAGCTGATGCTAATGAGTTTAAGTGGAATACAAAAGGAGAATTCCGTTCTTTGAGTTTTGGTGATGCAGATAGTGCTTTAGTGATGTTAGGCGGTAATGCTGAAATAAATGTGCACAATACAAAATCTGGTAACTCGATTGAAAACCTAAAATCAGATATCTCCATTTTCGCCAATAAAATATTTTTAAATGTTCGCGAAAAAACGAATACCTTAGATAACATCAAACTTATAACCGGATTAACAAACGGAGTTCTTTCAATTCGAGCCGAGGGTGCCTATGCCGGAATAGCTGCGGCAAGATTAAACATTGATGCTGATATGACTGAAGAGTACTTAAGTGTTATGTTTAATAAGGTTGATTTAAAATACAAAAAACTTGTGCTCACAAATCCCTCACCATTCGAAATCAATCTCTGGCAAGAACATATTAATTTTAACAATGTGGTTTTAAACAGCGATTCTGCTTCTGTAGAAATTGATGGCTACATGGCACTCGATGGAGTTAATCAACTGAGCTTAAAATTAAAAGGGTTTGAGTTGGGTAATTTACTTCAAACTCTCTCTGATTCCACAATGGCACAATCAGCAACAGTACTTTACGGAAAGCTTTCTGCTGAAGCGGAGTGGAGCGGAACAGCAACAGAACCAACGCTTTCTGCAACCTTAGGGCTCACTGAAATGAAGTACGATGGAGTTCCTTTGGGTAATTTAAAAGCAACCCTGAATTACGCCGACAAGCTCATTGTTCCTAACATTGTATTTACAGAGATTACTGATGTCGGTAAGGTAAGTTTGTTGATTTCAGGGGTGGTGCCCTATAACTTAAGTATTTCGGCCGATGGAGAACGTTTCTCAGAAACCGCTCCCATCGATTTGAGATTAGACGCAAAATCATTCGATCTGACTACCATTAGCGATATGGTACCATTTATGAAAAAGTTGACCGGTTCTCTAAACGCAGGTATTTCTCTACAAGGCATTTACCCTGATGTAAGAGCTGAAGGTTTTGCAACAATCACTAATTCAACATTTGTTTTTGCAAACAACAACCTTAAATATGGGCTTGGAGCTAAAGTAAGGTTGCAACAAGATGTGCTTCATATTGATAGTCTTATAGTTCTTAATACTGACGATGTTGAACAACGCGGAGCTATTAACGGTACAGGCACAATTGAATTGGATAATTACAACATTGCCACAGCCTCTGTTTTAGTTGGAGGAAATTTGACCGTGTTGGATGAAGAATCGAGATTAGTTACTCCACTTATTTACGGACCTCTTTTTATTGAGACAGATGGAAACCTTATCCTTACCAAGACTCGCACTAGCGACCTCACTATGAAAGCGAACATAAATGTTTTAAAGGGTAACTTAACATTCCCACCGGTAAGCCAATCATATGCAGGAAGCTCGCGTTCGTTTATATATAAATATTCGCAAGAACAGATTGAAGACACGTTAGAAACACAACTCCGTGAAATTCTCACACGAGTATCTACCAATGGTAATAATTCTGCTTCCACAGATACCATTAAAAAATCAGGAGTTGCTAAACCAACTGTTGTGCCAAGTAACTTCAGATTTAATTACTCTATAGGCGTTAAGCTGAGGGATGATGCATTTGTTACTTTTATTTTTTCGAAGGAAAATAATTTTTTCCTTTCAGCTGAACTGGCGGGAGATGTATTATACGAAATGTACAATGGAGTGCAATCGATTCAAGGAGAGATAAAATTACTCGATGATTCCAAGCTGGAACTACTCAATCTCAAAACGTTGCAAGCAGATGGTTCCATAAGGTTTGAACGTGATTTAACCAATCCTTATTTAAATATTGTTGCTACTTATCGATCTTATTTTGATTTTGGGGATGCAAACGAAAATTTAAAAGGTGAGCAAGAAGTTGCAGTTAAAATTAAGTTAAAAGGCGCTCTGGATAAACTTGCACAAAACTTTGTTGAACAAGAGGATAATGTTGCAGTTTATACTGGAACAACCAATATAAGCAACGACGTAAGTTCTACACTCTACGACAAAACTGATGCTATTTATTTTATGGCTTTAGGAAGATTTAAAGATCAGAGCTCTGCATCATCAAGCAACTCAGCAGTTACAGGAACAGCCACATCGGTTGCGGGTTCACTGTTGGGAGGATTGTTAAATAACTTTTTAGGCGATTATGTTCGCTCTGTTGAAATAAGACAATCAGCCACTGCAGGCACAAAAATTCAGTTTAGTGGAAAGTGGAACAAACTCCGTTATTGGTTCGGTGGATCAACAGAAGTGTTCTCAGATTTTTCGAGTGCAAGTTTTCGGTTGGAATATCCGCTCTATGATGAGTTTATTATGAGATTAGAGCGAAAAGAAGAAAGCAGCGGTGTTACTAATCAAAGCCAAATTTACAATGAACTTGGCTTAAAATATAGATTTGAGTTTTGATGAAACAGTTATTACTAAAATTTTTCAGGCGTTTTGCCGGTTCGGCGTTCAAGCCCACTCAGATTGCAGAGAAACTGAATATAACAACAGACCACGAGTATGCTAAACTTAAAGCAATGGTCTTTCAACTTCATGAGGAAGGTATTATTATGAAAGTCGGGAAGCGTTTTAAAATGAGTACTGAAGGTTTTTCAGGCGATACAATTATTGGCACATTGGAAGTAACCAGTGGTGGTTTTGGGTTTGTGATTCCTAAAAATAAAGGAATGGATGACATCTTTATAGCTGAAAGAAATTTGGGCGGTGCATTCGATGGCGATGTTGTTGAAGTATCTCTGTTTGCAAAGCAAAAAGGTGGTAGCAAAAACAAACGTATGGAAGGTCAAATTGTAAAGGTTCTTAAACCAGCCTTCACCGAGATTAGTGGAACGCTCGAAAGTAATAATGGACTCTTTTTTGTTGTTCCCGACAATGCAAGAATTCATAAAGACATCTACATACCGAGTCAGTTTACAGCCAAGGCAAAAATTGGCGATAAAGTGTTAGTTGGTGACATTCAGTGGACAGACACCTCCAGGAATCCCGAAGGGAAAATAAAAGAGACTTTTGGTGCTCATCTTTCGCTTGATGCTGAAGTAACTTTAATCGCAAAAGAGTACCGACTACCATATCAATTCAGTGAAGCTGTGCTTAAAGAGGCGGAGGCTATTCCCGAAGAGATTGATAAAAAAGCCCTCAAAGGTAGAGTGGATATGCGAAAAAAGGTTGTGGTAACTATCGACCCCGACGACGCTAAAGATTTTGATGACGCTCTCTCAATTGAAGAATTGGAAGACGGAAACTATGAGGTTGGTATTCACATAGCGGATGTAAGTCACTATGTACAATACGGTAGTAGCCTCGATAAAGAGGCGGAAAAACGTGGTAACTCAGTTTATTTGGTTGGACGAGTTATACCGATGCTTCCCGAGAAGCTTTCGAATAATGTTTGTTCGTTAGTACCCCATAAAGATCGTCTCACGTTTTCAGTATTTGCAGTACTTACTCCCCGCGGGAAAGTGGTTTCATGGAAAGTTTCTAAGAGTGTAATAAACAGTAAACGTCGATTCACCTACGAAGAAGCTCAAAAAATAATTGAAGGTGAAGCCGGAGATTTTCAAAAAGAAATTCTCTTATTGCACAAATTGGCAACGGTATTACGGAACAAGCGCATGAGGGAACGAAGCATTAATTTTGAAACTGCCGAAGTTAAATTTCGTTTGGATGAGGTGGGATTCCCCATCGAAGTATTTATTAAGATTATGAAAGAGAGCAATAATCTTGTTGAGGAGTTTATGCTCCTGGCAAATCAGATTGTTGCAATGGAATATACAGGATCAAAAAAACGTGGGCACAAACCTATGGTCTTCAGGGTTCATGATAAACCCGACCCAAGTAAACTTAATGAGTTTTTACGATTTGTAAAATCCCTCGGCTACCAAGTTGAGCAAGGCAAAAAATTTGATGCACCGGATCTCAATAGATTGCTCTCACAAATTAAAGGTAAGCCCGAGAGTAGTGTGGTTAATGAGTTAGCAATACGTTCTATGGCAAAGGCAGTCTATTCGCATCAGAATATTGGACACTTTGGATTAGGGTATGACTTTTATTCTCATTTTACATCGCCTATTAGGCGCTATGCTGACCTTCTTGCTCACAGGCTTATCCAAGAGCACCTACTTGGTAAAAAGCCGTACTTGCTTGAAAAACAAGTGGAAGATGTCTGTAAACACATTTCTGAAACCGAGCGCTCTGCTGTCGAAGCCGAACGCGCATCGATTAAAATTAAGCAAATACAATATCTCAAGAAGATGTTGGGATTCGATTTTGATGCAGTAATTTCTGGTGTGACAAATTTTGGAATTTTTATTAAAATTGAGAAGGTGATGGCCGAAGGTCTGATTAGATTAAAAGATATGGACCAAGACCACTTTA
>CALKUG010000175.1 GCA_937996765.1 uncultured Ignavibacteria bacterium | reverse complement strand
TTTTCGGAACGAAATGTAATGGGAAGCACGGCTTGCGATGATTGGTTTATTACACTACTGAGTGTTGGCAGTTGATACCATTCGGGTATGGTTCTAATAACAATTGAATGATTTGGTTTTAGATAGGTCTGGTTCACGGCAATGGTTAAACCCATTGTGCCTTTATGATTTTCAATCCCCACCGTGCCACCCGAAAGTGTACCAACCATTTTGTCGTAGTTAAAGCGTATTACACCGCTGGGATAGAGTATCACTTGAAAATGAAAAACACCTAAACTGTTAAAACGCACAATACTATCATACTGTATTACAGTTGAATCAGGAGTGCTGTAATAAAGCACTTTGGTGTTTTCGCGAACTACAAAATCACTCCACATTGGCGCTATTGTGGCATTTGGTTGCCCCTCACCGGGTAATTTTGTATTAAAATAAGTGTTAACAGTAACAGGACTAAATGAGATAAATCCGTTTGGTGAAATGCTTAATGAATTATATGTGGAATCATAAAATGGAAAACTCATCTTCATAGGCAATTCATCGGAAATACCTTCGTCTTTTGCCTCAACGAACGTAATAGTATTCCATTGTTTGATTTCTGTTCCAACATCTTTTATCGAAGCGTAGTAATGCCGAGCAAATAATTTCTCATCTGAGTCAGACCACTTGTACCCATATTCATCCGAACCCCCTCGCATTATAGTACCTCCCGAAACTACTGATTCTTCGGGACGCTCATCTAAAACTGTTAGAGTTTCCGTCTTTATTTCAGGGGCTGAAAGTATTAACGATTTATTGGGGAAAGTGCTTTCAAGTACAGATACTGAATAACGTAACGTGGAAGGCGAAGCGGAGTTATTATAAAAAATCAGGGAATCCTTTGCCACAGTGCCGGGGGTAATTATTGCCAACCCAAATTTTTTATTTACCGCATAAGTGGGTTCGCCCAAAGTTGTAAAAGTTTGAGTGGGAGAAATTGGCGAAAAATTGTTGTTGTTGTCGTTGCTGCGTATTGCGACGTAGTAAGTTTTATTTGGCAGCAATAAATTTAAAGTAAAAGATTCATTTGTCCCGGGAGTTGATGGCTTAGGCACGTTAGCAGCTTTTTGTGCCGCCAGGAAATCTGTCGTATTTAAAATCGGTGTTGTGGCGATGCGAACATCGTAAGCCACTACTCCTAATCGGCTTGAATCTTTGGGGGCAGTCCAAGAAATTGTTGCAAAATCACTTCCAATTGTTCCTAATTGTATTGAAGCGATAGTACTTGGCGGAACAGAATCTTTCACTCCAAATAACTGAAGAGCTGCTTTATATAAATTGAGTCTGCCACCCGTTGCTGTAGTAGTACGAAACGCATCTAACGAATCCACACCTTGCAGTAAAAATGACCTCATCTCACGAGCAAGCAAGGCGGGGTTACTACGCAATGCTGCCAACATGGAGCTATCTGTAACCATATATAAAAACGCAATTGCACCTGCCACATGGGGGGTAGCCATCGAAGTTCCTGTTAAGTATTGATAACCCGAGTTTTGAACTGTGCTGTTTATTTGTGTTCCGGGAGCTGCCAAATCAATATGTGTGCTACCGAAACCTGCGGATGAGTTAATTACATCGTTAGATGTTGAGTTGGTAACTGAAATAATATACTCACTTTCAAAGGTGCTTGGTATATCTCCGCGAATATCAACGTTTATTCCCAAATTTGCGGTGGCGCATGCACTTATAATACCATAAACACCAAGTGAATCGTACATTGCTCCCCACAACGGATAATCTTGCGGTTTGCCATAATCAACTCCAAACGAGGCGTTGGTAGAAACTACATAAGCTCCTTTTGAGCCACCTGTTTCATTATATAATTTTCGCATGGTTAATACATAACTATACGCTCGAATAACTTCTGACTCAACTGTGCTCGCACCCGCCACGGTCATAATCTGAACTCCAGGCGCAACCCCTGCCACTCCTAAGCCGTTATTTGTTATAGCCCCCACAATGCCTGACACATGTGTTCCATGAGCATCGGTAGGAATGCTGCCATCGTTACCGTAAACATCCCAGCCGTTGATGTCATCAACATAGCCGTTACCATCGTCATCAATTCCGTTTCCAGCTATTTCGTTTTTATTCCGCCAGTAGCGAATATCGGGATGATTAAGATCTGCACCGCCATCTACAACTGCAACAACTATGGTATCGCCCAATGCTGTAGTCGGCTGGAATCCAAATTCCCAAGCCTCGGGGGCATCAATATCGGCATCAACTTTGCCGCCGTTTTGTCCGGTATTATTTAAATTCCATTGCGTGTTAAATAACGGGTCATTGGGTATAAAAGGCGAAGCCATACGTCTGGTTACAAAACGATTTAATTGTGCCTGTACAATTGCGGGATTTGCTTTAAGTGCCCTTGTAACATTGGGTACATTGGTTCTGTTGGGTGAGTAGTGCAACAACCAGATATTCATGGGAGCAGATATCAGCTCCATTCTGTGCATTCCACTTTGTTTTAATTCTTCGGTGAGTTGTTCACTTACTTCTTGAGTGTTTAGTTGAACAAGAAACTGCCCGGGCACTGCATCACCTGCGGTTTGAGCTTTTAGAACAATCGAAAAAATCAGTATAAAAAAGTATAAAGCTTTATTTGTTTTCATTGTACAAGATTTATGATTTGACCTTGTAACATAACAAACAGATGAGCAAAACAAAACAGAAGAATTACTGAGGCATAAATAAAACATCACAGGAGCGGTTGTTGCCCAAAACATTGAGCAACAACATCCTATGATTTTATTGAGGTATAAAAGTTTTTACTTTATTACAGTTTTAATCTTTCATCGAAAGGGAAATGCGACCTCGTATTGCATCTATCTCTAATATGCTTACATCAATAATATCGCCAACGTTAATAACATCAAGCGGATTTGATACAAATCCTTTGCGGAAATGCGATATGTGAATAAGTCCATCTTGCTTTACTCCGATATCCACAAATGCACCAAAATCAACAACGTTACGCACCGTTCCTTTTAATCTCATTCCCGGTTGCAGGTCTTCGATTTTTAATACGTCGCTGCGAAGTATCGGTTTGGGCATTTCTTCACGAGGGTCACGTCCGGGCTTTTTGATATTCTCAATGATATCTTGCAATGTTGGTACGCCAATACCAATCTCGTTCGCAATTTTATCAATGCCTTTGTTTTTCAAGTAAAAATCAATCAAGCCGCCGGATTCACGTATTTGCTCTTTTTTCATATTACAGAGTGAAATAAGTTTTTCTGTTGCGTGATATGATTCAGGATGAATAAACGTGTTATCCAAGATTTCGTTTCCACCTGAAACTTTCAAAAACCCTGCGCACTGTTCATAAACTTTTTCGCCTATACCCGAAACTTTTAACAGTTCTGCTCGAGCAGTAAACGCACCTTTATCTTCGCGGTGTTTTACAATTCGTTCAGCAAGTCGGCGATTGAGTCCCGAAACGTAGGTCAACAATGATGCCGAAGCAGTGTTTACATCTACGCCAACATAGTTCACGCAGGAAACAACAACATCATCAAGTTTTTTACCTAACAACTTTTGGTCAACATCGTGTTGGTACAAACCAACGCCAATTGATTTAGGATCTATTTTCACAAGCTCGGCAAGGGGGTCTAACAATCTGCGAGCAATGGAAATATTTCCTCGTTGTGATGCTTCGAGGTCAGGAAACTCCGACTGTGCCACAGACGATGCTGAATAAACAGAAGCACCGGCTTCGTTCACAATTACATAATGACATTCGAGTTTGTTGTTTTTAATCAAATCAGCAATAAATAGCTCGGTTTCTCTGCTCGCGGTTCCGTTACCAATTGCAACAACTTCTACTTTGTATTTTTTGATAAAATGAACAACTATTCTCTCCGATTCTTGTTTGTGATTTCTTGGGGGATGAGGATAGATGGTTGCACCTTCCAGGTACTTACCTGTGGTATCAATAATCGCAACTTTACTTCCCGAGGCAAACCCGGGGTCTATGCCCATAATCATTTTGCCCAAAAGCGGGGGTTGCAACAATAATGATTGCAGATTTTTTGCAAAGATTTCGATGGCGTGTAAATCTGCTCTCTCGGTTAAAGCATTTCTTACTTCGCGCTCAAGCGAAGGGAAGAGTAAGCGTTTAAATGAATCTATAATCACTTCATCAAAGATGGTATCGAATACGGATTTCTTTTTACCAAAATATGCCGAGCGTGTAAAAGAATGGGCGGTTACGTCATCAAAGGAAAGAGATACTTTCAGAAACTTCTCTGTTTCACCCCTGTTAATCGCCAAAATCTGGTAGGGTTTAATTTTTTCCATATCAATGGTAAAATCAAAGTAAATCCGATAAACATCTTTTTTGTCTTTTTCTTTAAGCTTTTCGTTTTGTGTGGATTCCGAAACATGAGTATCACCTTTTTCGGATTTTACCGAGGATTCATTTAGTAAAAACTCACGCAGTTCTTTTCTTACTTCGGCACTTTCACTGATCATTTCAGCAATGATATCTTTTGCTCCTTGTAGTGCCTCTGCAGGTGTGTTCACTCCTTTTTCGGGATTGACAAACTCAAGCAGTTTTTCATTGAGCTCACCTTTGAAGTCGGGAGTCTCTAATAAAAACATGGCAAGAGGTTCTAATCCTTTTGCTTTTGCAACAGTGCCCCTCGTTTTACGTTTCGGTTTATAAGGAAGGTACAAATCTTCTAACTCTTGTAACCTTGTGCAATTTACAATCTTTGCTTTCAATTCATCGGTTAACTTACCTTGTTCTTCTATACTCTTAAGAACGGTTTCTTTTCGTTCTTCGAGAAGTGTAAGGTAATTCAAACGGTCTTCAACTTCACGCAGCACATCTTCATCCAACCCACCTGTTCTCTCTTTGCGATAACGTGCAATAAATGGTATGGTGGAGCCCTCGCGCAGCATTGTGATAACTTCGTTAACTTGTTCGGGACGAACAGCCAACTCTTTTGCTATAAAAACGGGAATATTCATTGTTCCTCAGTAAATTCTAATCATTAATTGGGAGTGCAAAGTAAGTAGAAAGATTTTAGTTAGGCAATATTGACCAATTTCTTTTTTTTACATAGGGCGAAATTGGTTGAAGTAAACACTATAACTTCTAATATTACAAATGGATACATCTATTTCTTGATTTTGATAAAGTGCCAAGCCGCTTTTTTCTCTCTTTTTCCAACTCTGAGAAAGAGAGAAATTTTAAAAAGTACTTTTTTAATCTCATTTGAGAGAATTGTTGTTCAAACTGATATTGGCACGCACTTTGCTATAATAGTAGCAGATAACAAATTTAATTTTTATTTTTTTTTAGGATTTACGACAATGACAATTACAGACGAATGCATCAGCTGCGGAGCATGTATCAGCGAATGTGAAAATAACGCTATTTATAGTGCAGGTGAAAGTTATGATTTAAACGGTGAAACAAAACCCGCAATTTCAGACGACCATACTTTCATAGTTCCTGAACTTTGCAATAATTGCAAATCTTGTGTAGATGTTTGCTCAGTTGATTGTATCGTAGAGTAACACTTTTCATCATGTTCTCCTTGTAACCGGCCGAGTTTGATGGTTTTCTCGTCCGGTTTTTTATTTTAAACCAATTTTTATCTACTTAATCTCTGAACAAGGGGTGAACTGCATAGTGCGAGAAGTTCTTCCTTTTTTGCCATAGTAAAATCCGCAAAATCAAATCCGGGTGATACTGTGCAACCTACAAAGGCAAAGCTATTTTTATCTTCCAATTCTGCAGCGAACCACACTCCTGCGGGAATTACTTGTGAAAATTCTGCATTACTCTCTGGCGGCCCCAAGCGTTTAGTAGTCACGACACCCTCTTCTAAACAATGAATTAATAAAACACCGCCATTATAAAAATGCCAGAGTTCATCTGATTGGATTTTGTGAAACCCCGAAAAATCCTCTCCTTCCAACAGATAATAAATTGCTGTTGAATACGACCTTATGCCGCGCTCGGTTTGAGTGAATTTTTCATCTCGATAATACTCTCTGTAATAGCCGCCTTCGGGGTGAGGTATTAAATCGAATTTCTCTTTAATTATTTTTGACTTCTCAAACAATAGTGTCATCTACCTACTTAATCAACATCATTGCTTTACTATACACCACACCTTCAACAACTAACTGATACACATAAAGACCTGAGGGTAGTGTGTCGGCATTAAAAGCTATATCATACGTTCCTGGTGCGTAAACATCGTTTCTAATTAACTCCGAAACCAATTCACCAAGCGTATTAAATACGCGAAGTGTAACATTACTCTCTTCGGGTATTGCATATCTGATGGTTGTACTCGGATTAAAAGGATTTGGAAAGTTTTGCTCAAGAGAAAAATCTTTTGGTAATTCACCGCGGTCTATAGAAACGCTTTGTTTCTTGAATACAAAATTTGCCACAACCGGTAGATGATCTGATGCATCATGTAATGCCTGCGCCACTGTGTTTCCAACTGCTCCGTTACTTCCCCAGTTTACCGCTTGATTATAGCGGTTTCCGTCGTTACCAAATGCACGATAACTGTTGCCAATCATATAAACTGATTGAGAATCTTTTATTGCAGGCGACATAAAAATGATATCCAAACGGTCGTCTAATCCGCCTGCCGATCCACCACCAAAAACAGTTGTTCGCGGAGATTGTGTATGATACAATGCATAAAAGCTATTTTGCCAAACTCCCGGCATAGTGAGGGGATCGTAAAACTTCGTTTTTGGATTATTGCCATCTGAGGTTATTGTTACATATGCAGGTTCATCTGCACCGTAAATGTTATAATCTCCAAGTGCTAAAAAAAGTGATGTTTCGGAAAGTGAATCTACCGCTTTTCTTAACACCGCTGCTTCACCTGCACGTTGGTTAACATCTGAAGTATTTGTACCGGCTTTTAAATGCAATCCAAACAAACGCAATGTGTCACCCGAAATTTTGTGTATGAGTTTAAACTCGTTGATATCACGTAACGAAGTTGCATGCTGTACGTTTGCAAAAGATTGGAATTTGTTTGACTTAAAAAATATTGCACGCTCTGAGTCAAAACTATCGCGAAAAGGGCCCATCACATAATTTGAATCAACAGCTTTAAGTACGTTGGTTAAAAAGCCCGTTGCTGTATTACGTCCGTTAATTTCCTGAACAACAAGTATATCAGGTTTAAGAGACGACATTATAGTACGCAGCGAGGGATTGCGCAATGTGGTGTCGCTTGTTATTCCCGAGTATGCAAGCATATTGTAAGAAGCAATACGTACAGTATCTTGAGCGCTTATTTGCTTTGTCAAAAAAAATGTTAAAAATATTGTCAACACTATTGCAACAATAGTTTTCATAAACAGTCCTATTCTATCCTAATCGTTTTAATATCCGCGATAATCGTAAGTACCACGGAACATTACCAGAGGTACGTTTAAAATAACTCGCAATAATTTCTTTTGCCGTTAAATCTTCATTAATTTCTTTTTTAATCAATGTAACAGGGGCATTGCTTATATCAACGTCAAAATAGCTTGTGGTACCAAAATGTGTTCCACTGCTATCTGCACCAATATTTTTTACTAATGATTTACCCGGGTACAACGTAAACATATTATTTAAAAAAGCACTTGCATACCAACGAATTGCCCAAGAGTTGTTTTTGCCCTCTATCTGTTTTTGAAGCATTTTTGTGTAAGGATATGCACCGTTAAAATCGAACTCATTTACCAAATTGTTTTCTTTAATTTGTGTTAATAGCTCGCTACCGTTAGCGTTAAACACTTTCCATGCTTGGGCTGTTGTTGCCCAACCCCAACAATCTGCACCCTTCAAGAAAAAAGTATCAGGCAAAGTTTCTCCAACGGGATAGCAATATCCATGCACCGATGCAAATCGCAAATCATCTTTGTATAACTCAAGGGCATCATTCATAAAACTGAGGAAGTGGGGGGAGCTTACTAAATCATCTTCAAGAACAATAAGCTGATTATGTGTTTGCAGCAATTCTGTTACACCATCAATAATAGAATTTGCCAAACCCTTGTTCTTTGGCTGTTCTACCACTGTAACCGAATTGAATCCTTGAACCGTTTTAAGATAACTGCGTATTTCTTGTATGGTTGGGATTTCAGAGTTATTTCGGGGTCCGTCAGAAAAAAAAATAACATCGGTGTTGCGCGCAAGTGTGTTTTGTTGCAAGGCGGTCACACTTTGTTTAAGGTGATCGGTTCTATTAAAACAAAACAATGCAACAGGAGCAAAACTCATTGGGTTCTTTTCCAGAATGTTGTTCTTGAGAAAAGGGAAGTATAGGGTATAAGACCTGTAAAAGACACCTTTTCCCATTTCAGTTTTTGCATCTCTTTAAAGCAGGGGCCATATTCATTTCTCTCGGAGTTATCGAGCATCAAATAACCTCCTACTTTTACTTTTTTTAGTGCATGGAGAAAACACGAATTTCTTGCCCTGCCGTCAACGGTTACTAAATCGAATTTTCCATCTTCGTATCTGTCTATTGCTGAGGCGTAGGAGCGGAAGGATTGAGTGCGATAGTTTCCATCCGACGAACGGTAAAGTACGGGTTCGGAAAGTGCGGAATCAGGAATTGGCGCTGCATCTTTCTCGGGTTCAATAAGCATGAGTGTGGTGTTTTTTACAGGCAATTCTTTAATGTGTTTTGAGAGCACTTCGAACCACTCTCTGTGATGTTCAATCGACGTAACGTGTTTCACACGCTTTCTAAAAAAGAGTGTTGAGCCACCCGAGCCAAATTCGAACACCTCCATATTCGGCTTAAGATATCCCTCTAAAAAACGTATTGCCGAAAAAGTTATCCACGGGGATTCATCGGCTACGGAGTTCCGATTATAATCCATGGATGACCACCACTGCGCAACATCCTGTGCAAATCCTTTAAGTAGAGCGGTGGTATCTGTTCCCTCCGGAATTTTTGTGAATGCTTCTGCTATTCCTTTTATTTTTCTAACTGCTTGAAAACTCATTGGTTTTAGTGGTATCCTTATCTGCTTGAGGTAAACTACCTCTTTTTTGTGAAGTCCATTATAAGTGATGTGTAGCGTGGTACGCCGTTTATATTTCTGTCGTCGTTAACAAACGAGCGTGTAATAATTCCCCGTTCATCATTTTGATACCCTTGATGAAATACTTTGTTTTCGTCAAAATACTCAACGGGTTTTCCTTCAAATCCTGCTTTATTACAAAGCTCGCCTAATGATTTATAAGTAAATAAATGCTTGTGGTCGTGGGCTCCTGCCCCTGTTCCTCCGGGACGAACGCGTTCAATATACGCAGGATCGTTATGGTAACCATCAGGAACGGCAACGCGTACTGTTACTGCATCCTCCGAGTATTTATGGATATTTTTCATCGCGGTAATAATATCTGCTTCGCTTAAATGTTCATAGACGTGCTCGGCGAGAACTCTGTTAATTTTCTTTTGAGGAAAATACTTTTTGAAGTCTTCTTCCTTCAGCAAGTTGAGTGTATCAATATCCGTTGAAAACCAACCTTTGAATTCGGTAGTGCCTGCACCCACAACAATGTTTATTTGCTCACTACTATTAAGATACAACTTCCACTCCCTTAGTCGCTTATAACGAATAAGAGGAACCAACGCCCTATAAACTATTTGCTTAAATTCTTTCCACATACAATAAAATCCTGACTCTTGATGCAGTTGCAGTATATCGAGATACCGCTGAGGTAATTCTTTCTAATCCAAACTTTAAAATACTAAGATGGGCTCGTTAATTAAAATGATACTCCCCCAATAGTTATTATCTGTTATGAATATTGTTTTAAACTCACTTTTTTATTTTGTGAGCAATAACTTCTTTGATTGTGAAAACACAGCATTGTTCAACAAAACGCCTGAAACCGTTGCTATATAAACACCGCTTGCAGCTCCTGAAGCATTCCACTGCAAAGTGTGCACACCTCGCTCAAGATGGTTCATTTGGTTGCTGTAAACTTCTTCACCAAGGGTATTTACTATTCTAAGTGTGGCACTTCCTTCTTCGGCTATAAAAAACTGAATGGTGGTAGTAGGGTTAAATGGGTTTGGGTAGTTTTGATACAATGTAAACTCACCTAATACGGCATCTTTTTCACGCTCTGCAAATGAACTTTCGCCCATCAGTAAGCGGTAATGATTATTTTGTTCGTATTGCACTAACGTAATGCTGCTATCGAGCATAATATCATAAACGATTTTGGTAGTTAAATCTATAAGAATCATTGATTGCACACCAAAAGTAGAAACGCCCGAAAACTCTACGTTAAAGGGTTTGCCGGGTATTGCTTTAATTTCGAGTTCATATACCTCGCCTTCTTTACTAAAAGGTCTGGCTTCGCTTTCAAGAAACTTATAGCCCTGGTCACTCGGGTTTATGAGTGCAATTTTATATTCTTCAAAATTTCCCGGTGGGGCAAATTGGTCTCTGTCGTCAAGATCGGAAAGAGAGTTAGAATCGTTGATGATGTTTGCAGCAGAACGCAATTCGTTATCAACAATAATCGAAAGCTCAAGTGATTCGTTTTGATTGAATTTTTGTTGAGTTACTACCTCATTGCTTAGCGGTTGATAAGGGAGAATTAACTCCGTTAGTCCCTTACGATTATAGAGGTAATATCCTTTGAAAATTTCAAATATATTCGATTTGCTTTCGTAAACACCGTTAACAAAATTGTAAATTTTATCGCTTATGTTATTGGTGTTCTGAATGGAAATCCAATTTAATGCCGCATCAAACGGGTTTGAAATCATATTCCAACCGGGTCTTAGTGGTATGGAATACGTGTTGTTTGTTGAAAGATTCACTTTACTTACTTTTACCGAATCTACAATAAACGGGAATTTCGAAAGTACCCAAAAGGCCTTGCCTGGTGCAAAAACAAATTGATCTTTATTTTCTTCGGTATAGGGCACATAAACTTCATCACCTCCATCGTAGAAAGCAACCCACTCTAAATTGGGGCGACCCCGTATCAATCTGCTGCTGAGTGTTACAGCACCTGTTCCGGGTAAGCCAATCATTCTATATGAGCGGCTTTGAAGTGTGCTTTGAAATGAGGCAATGTAATTGAGTATAATGTATTCTATTACTGTTCCCCCTGAGTATCTGCCTGTCGAAACAAAACCTGTTATTCCACTTGTTCCGTTAACAACATAAAGACTATCGTTTATAAAACCTAAAAAATCATAATTTGGCTTTACTCTAAACACTACGCCATCGCTTGCTCTCCATACCAACCACTGAAAAGCTTCGGCATTAGCCATACCCGATTTACCCGGCACGGCCGCATCATCACCCCATGCGGTTATGGCCACACTGGTTCCGCTCCATTGTTGGTAACCGGCACAAGCGAGCGTTCCGCTTGAATCGTAAAATACGCCTACATAATCGCCAACTGCAATTGCCTTCCCTTCAAGAAGATAACTGCCCGATACAGGAACTGCTATTAAGTGGTTGTTATCCGAAGGATGTATCACCCAACCCGGACCCGTTGTTACACCCGAGCCAACTATAGTAATCGCTGATACCACGCTTGTCCCGTTGGGCGCATACAGCGATGGGCCTAACGAAAAGGTGAACTTGGCTTCAAATATTTTACCTGTGGCCTTTTGCCAAATTTTGAATTTGAGCGTATCGCCTGAAGTATAACCGTCTTTTGCCGCAGTAAGCCCGTCGTTACCCCAAACAGTAAGGGGTATATTTCCCGAGCCGCCACTTGGCCAAACAACCATACCGGCACATGCCTGAATTGTTGTTGTGCTATCGTAAAAAGCACCAATATAATCTCCCGCTGCAATGGGCGTACCGCCCAAATTGGGTGCAGTTGATAAGGGAATTGAGATAATGTGATTATTATCGGAGGTTCGCACAAACCAACCCGGAGGCGTTTGGGCTTGAACCACAAATGTTACCATCAAGAAAATAGATAGTAATAGAAACCGTCTTAAAACAAAGCTATCCATACGCCTCCCGAAACGCTTATTTGGTCGGTAAAAACGTCCTTGTTTACCAAAAAATACTTATACGTTGCATCTACAAAAAATATATCATATTTAATCATTCCACCGGCTTCCACAGCGAATCCAAATTCGGTTGTTTTATAATCTTGGAAATTATACAAATTAACGGCTGTGTTAATACCTACATAAGGAACGAGAAAATTGTAAGCTAATATTACAGGTATAATCCCAAAAGATGCCGATGCCTGATGTAATGAAAGATCTGTTTCATTTGCTTGCTCGGGCTGTAATGGGGGTAACGCAAAATAGGAGCTTAACTCTGTGGTGTTGAGTGTTAAAAAGTTATAAGATACTGAAGCCACAAAAGGAGAGATTACCACACCTATTTTTCCACCGTACATTTTCTGACTACCCGGCTCAACCCACAAAGGCAGCTGAGTAGCGTTGTCGGTTGCCGCTTTAGAAAGCACAAAAAGGTTAACTCCGCCTGAAACATACACACCGTTTAATAACCCTCGTGCTTCACGGTCATTAAATCCAACAAATTTAATTAATCCGGCCGCAGAAGCAGTTGTTGTTGTTATGGGTGCGGAAAGGGTATCGGACGTTAATGACTGTGACCGCAATGCAAATTGGGCTATCATTATAAAAACTATGATTTTAAATAAGCTATACAAGTTTTTTACCTTCTCATCAAAATATCTGCACGGGTGATTTTGCCGGGAATCAAATCAACTTGTACACTTGCATTAATAAAACCACGTTTTATTGCTGTTACTGTATATTTTGCCGATGCTTGTGTAAGCTTTGGCACATTGTAGATGGTAAAATTCCCCGAGGAGTCAGTGGTTACTACCATGGTTGCAGGGGAGGTTGAGATGCTTACACCCTCAATCGGTGAAGTTACTAAACTATCTACCATCACTTTACCCGTTATTGTACCGTAAAGCGGTTCCAATATAAAATCAACAACGCTTATTGAGTCGGCACTCACTTTCATTTTAATAGTTTTGGATGAGTAGCCAAATTTTGTTGCTGTAAGGTCGTACGAACCTGGTGTAACACTGAGTAACAAATAGTTACCGGAGTTATCGGTATTAACCTGACCTTGAAAAGGATTGGTAGTTATATTTGAGGCAACAACACCCGAATCGTTCGATTGGTCAATAACTCTACCACGAATACCTCCGGGATTTTTTACTACCCGCATTACAATATCGCCACGGGTAACTGTTCTGGCTGAATCAACGGTTACCACAATTTTTGTGGTATCGTAATTAGATTTGACTGCTGTTAAGGTATAAGTACCTGAGCGCAAATCTTTTAGTGCATAAAACCCATCAATATCAGAAACTACCGCATGGGAGGAGGTTGTTGAAACAATAAATACCTGACCAATGGCTCTGCCCGTTCCCTCTTCCGAAACAATACCTTCTATACTCAAGGATGTTTTTGTTGGGGTAACAGGTGTTCCCTCTGATGAACAGGAGGCAAACATGAAACCAAATACCAATATCAAAATCGCAAAAATTGTGTTTTTCATACTCTTGTTTTAGCTAAGAAATAAAGTAATTATCCAAAAATCGTACCAGGTAAATTACTCTTATTCTCTGAGAAATAATCAATATTAAGAGAAATACTGCTAATATTTAGACAAAGTGTGTATTATTAGCCACTATAAATAAAGAAGCCCACAGAGTGTAACCTCCGTGGGCTTTGGTAAGATGCTTTACTTGAG
>CALKUG010000174.1 GCA_937996765.1 uncultured Ignavibacteria bacterium | reverse complement strand
ATTTGGAATGGGGTTAGATACTTCTCCAATATTCATATTTGTAGTGGCCTGTGTTAACACGCTTTGATCAACGGGCATCCAACCTTGATAACCGTTGTTCTTTTTTGCATTAACTTTTTCACTATATCTACTTGCAACTGAATCAAACGATTCACCTGCATCTATAAGCTTTTTATAGTGCTTAGAAAGAGAATCACTGCGTGTAAAAATCTCTGAGTATTCCACGCGGTCGGTGCTCCAGAAGTAATCGTCCTTACGCTCACTCCAAAACTGATGGATCTTTGCACTATCTAATGTAATTTTGTTCCAGACCTCAAGCTCTTGCAACTTAAAGATAAAAACACCATTTCTGTATTCTTCCATAAGTTGTGCATAGTTGGCGTCTGTTTTTCTTAAGTCACCAGCTTCAAATTCCATAGCTTTATCCTGCGCAAATTTGTTGATTGCACGGGTCATAAGGTCTTGAGTTAAAGCTGTTGCGCTAAACTCAAAGGTTCTCATCATATTCGCATTTAAGCTATCAAAGGTCATGGTAAAAGCAGGATTTGCAAAAGAGAATACAGCTTTATCTTTTATTTCGTTACGCAAATCGCTTGTCATGTAGTGGTCGCCACTTTTAATGTCTTTTTTAACAACATAAGCAACCAAAGCTGAATCAACCTTGAATCCACGCGAGGATTTTATACCATCAACAAATGTTTCAAGTGCTTTATTGTAGCGTTGGTTCTGGAACGCTTTGCGTAAATTTGCTTCCTCTTCTGCATAAGTAGGAACAGCTTTTTTCTCGATTAATTTTATTAAATGGAAGCCGAAATCAGATTTAACCACTCCCGAAACATCACCGGGATTTTGCAAATTAAATGCGGCTTCATCAAATGGTTGTACCATTTGTCTTCTTCCAAAAAATCCTAAATCACCACCGTTACGCGCAGAACCGGGGTCTTTTGAGTATTGTTCGGCAAGTTTACCAAAATCCTCACCTGTTCTAATTTTACGCTGAATAGTATCAAGAACTGCCATTGCATAAGCGGTATCAACTTGTCCTACAGCATTTAAATTATCAACTAAAATATGTGCTGCATGTACTTGGAAAATTCTTGGTCTTTTTTCGGTTACTTTTATTACGTGGTAACCAAAATCGGATTTGAACACAGTTGGATAAACCTGTCCTGCTTCTAAGGTGTAGTATGCATCCTCAAACTCAGGCACTATCATTCCGTACGTGAGATAGAAGATATCTCCACCCAATGGGCGAGAAAAATAATCTTCTGAATTTTCTTGAGCTAATTTTTCAAACGAAGCACCCTGCTTAATCAAGTTCAATAAACTGTCAGCTTTTAGTGCAGGAAGTGGACTGTTTGATGAATCGGGGCGAATCATGATATGGCTTACCCGATACTCCCACAAGCGTTTTTCATACATATCTTTAACAGCTGGCTCCACTAATCTCTTTTCGAGTAAATAGGTAGGACCAACTTGTTTTTCGTAGCTTACAAGCTCTTCTCTCAAATCAGGATAATTATCAAATCCTCTATCCTGTGCATCTTGAAGCTTCATTTTGAAGACTACGTACAAATCTAAAAAGTTTTTTAATTGGGCTAATGAATCATCTTTGGCATTTTCAATTCCGCCAACATTGCGGGCATATGCTTTTTCAAATTCTTGGATAGAAATTGTAGTATCCTTGAATTTTGCTACAGTTATCTCGGAACTCCCCGAACATGCTGAAAACAGTAAAGAAAGAACCGGCAGGGTTAATACTGCAATCTTTTTTAACATAAAAGCTTTAACTCCGTACTTTTTATTTGAGATTTATGGGTTATACACATAATTTTTAATAACTAATTAGGTAGTTTACCAAAAAAAGATGGGCAAATCAAGGAAATTAACTTTTCATAGAACCGGGATACTGGTCAATTATTTATGCCTCTGCTCAAGATTGCTCACAATCTCCTCCAGATGAATATCTTGTTCTGCAAGCATAACCAACAAATGGAACATCAGATCAGAGCTCTCATTTATTATTTCATTTCTATCACGATTTTTAGCAGCAATTACTACTTCTACTGCTTCTTCACCAACTTTTTGAATAATCTTATTATGCCCTTTTGTAAAAAGCTTTGTTGTATATGAGCCTTCGGGCATTTCAGCTTTTCTTTTGTATATTAAATCTTCAAGGTATTGAAGGAAACTAATACCCGGAAATCGCTGTACATTAAAACAAGAGTAATTACCGGTATGGCAGGTAGGCCCTTGTGGAACCGCTTTGATGAGCAATGTATCGGAATCGCAATCGGCCACAATATTTACTACCGTTAAATAATTGCCACTGCTTTCGCCTTTTGTCCAAAGTCTGTTTTTACTTCTGCTAAAAAAAGTTACCTTTTTTTCTTCAAGGGTTTTTAACAAAGCTTCTTCATTCATAAAACCCACCATAAGCACCTGACCGTTTTCCTGGTCAGTAACAACCACGGGGAGTAACCCATCAAGTTTCGTAAAATCTAATTGTTCCACTTTTTCTTTTGTAAGCATTTTAAACTCTCACGGAAATTGATTGTGATTGTAAATAGTTTTTTAACTCACCTATGTTTAATTCTTGAAAGTGGAAAATACCTGCAGCCAATGCAGCATCAACCTTAGCTTGCAAAAATACTTCAGCAAAATGTTCTTTAGAGCCTGCTCCGCCCGAAGCGATAACAGGAACACTTACGTTTTCGGTAACTTGGGACAGAAATTCAATGTCAAAACCCGACTTCGTTCCATCGTGATCCATAGAGGTAAGTAATATCTCTCCGGCACCTCTCTCAACAACCTCTTTGCACCAAGGCAGCCCAATGCGGTCGGTTTCTTCTTTTCCCCCTTTAACAAAAATCTTAATCTGATCGCCAATTCTTTTAGTATCTATTGCCGCCACAACGGCTTGAGAACCAAAACGTTTTGCTGCCTGTGTAATGAGTTCAGGATTCTTAACAATAGAAGAATTAAGTGAAACTTTATCGGCTCCTGCTTTAAGCAGCATCTCTATATCTTTAATTTCCGAAATACCGCCTCCAACCGTGAAGGGAATTCTCAATACCGCTGCTACCTGTTTTACTAACTCTAAAAGTGTTTTTCTTTTTTCTTCAGTTGCGGTGATATCTAAAAATACCAGTTCATCAGCTCCCTCTTCGTAATATCGCTGGGCTAACTCAACAGCGGAACCTGCATCGCGAAGATTAACAAAATTTGTTCCTTTTACCACTCTGCCTTCGCGTATGTCTAAACAGGGTATAATGCGTTTTGTAATCATTAAAATCCTAAACTGTATATGAACTTAAAAATTCAAGAGAAACATGTCCTTCGTAAAGAGCCCTTCCAACAACCGTTGCAAACATATCCATATCTGCAAGTTGTAGTATGTCCTGCTCGCTACTTATTCCACCTGAAGCTATAAACTTTAGTGCAGGGAATTGCTTTCCGAGTTCTGCGTAAAGTGCAAATGCAGGGCCAGTCATAGCCCCATCACGTGAAATGTCGGTACAGAGAAACTCGGTAATGCCTAATTCAGAACATTTGGATATATGCTCAACTAAGGAAACTCCCGAATCCTCAGTCCAACCTTTTATCTTGATTGAGCCGTTGAGGGCATCCGCTGCAATAATAACAGAATCAGCGCCAAATCTACGGCAAATTGACTGAAGCGTTTGTGGTTCGGTAATTGCGAGAGAACCAATGATAATTTTATCAACACCTGCCTCGAAGAGCAAAGCTGCATCAGCTTCAGAGCGAACACCTCCGCCGAATTGAACTAAAAATCCGTAATCCTTCTTGAGTTTTGTTACAACGTCAAGTTGTGTAAAACTCCCTGTTTTACTTCCTTCCAAATCAACGATATGAATACGTTTAAAGCCATTCTCCAACATGGGTTTGGCAATCTCATCAACGGATTTAAAATATACTTTTTTTTGTGCGTAGTCACCTTTGTAGAGGCGTACTACCTCACCACTTAATAAATCAATTGCAGGTATTACGAGCATAAGTCAACAAAGTTTTTTAGTATTCTCAAACCGGCTTCTCCGGATTTTTCAGGATGAAACTGAACACCATAATGGCATCGGTTTCGAATAGCTGCAGTAATCGGAATTCCATAATCTGCTTTTGCAATGGTAAACTCATTTATAGGCATATAATAGGAATGTGCAAAGTAAAAGAATTCATCTTGTTTTATACCCTCAAACAACGGTGAATCATTATTTACTTTTACGCTATTCCACCCCATATGTGGCACGGGAAATCCTTTTGCCTCAGGGAATTTACTAATGGTAGTGGGCACAACTCCCAAACAAGCTACGTCACCTTCATCGGAGTGTTCTGCAAGCAATTGCATTCCCAAACAAATTCCGAGCAAAGGTTTTTTAACTACCCTAAGCATAGTAAATAAATTATTGAGATGCAGTTGCCGAATGGCTGATGATGCTTCACCTACACCCGGAAAAATTATTTTATCTGCTTTGCCAACAAGCATTTCGTTATCGGATATTTTGTATTCAACACCCAACTGACTCAACGCATTAGCAACCGATGCAGTGTTTCCGGCTCCATATTCTACTACAACAATCATAATACTCCTTTCGATGAGGGTACTTTGCCTTCTCTACGGTCATCATAGCGACACGCTTCGTTTAATGAACGTGAAAATGCCTTAAATAAGGATTCAATTTTGTGATGGTCGTTTTTACCTTTTGCTCTCAGGTAAATGTTAGCTTTTAATGCATTGGCCACTGCTCTAAAAAACTCTTCAGTCAATTCTACAGGAAACTCGCCAACCATTTCGCGAGAGAATTTAACTTTGAAATTTAAATGTGCCCTTCCTCCTAAGTCCAAGCCACATTTTGCAACACAATCATCCATAGGCAACAGGAATCCGTAGCGCCGTATTCCTTTTTTTTCGCCAAGTGCTTTTAAGAGTGCTTCGCCAAGTGCTATGCCTGTATCTTCTACGGTATGGTGCTCATCGATATGCAAATCACCTTTCACTTTTACCGAAAGACCAATGTTTCCATGATGTCTAATTTGATCGAGCATATGATCAAAAAAACCAATACCGGTATCAATTCCTCCTTCAACTTGGTTATCAAGGTCGAGAGTTACCTCTATATCGGTCTCCTTGGTTTTTCTTTGAATGTACGCAATACGCGGAGAGCGAGCTGTTGGTAATGGAATTTTTATGGTTGCCTGCTTTAATAGTTGAGCAATTGCATTAACCAACTCTTCGCTTGTTGATTTCGAGTAAAACTCATTTGAGTATTGCAACATCTTTTCGATTAACATCGTGTTTTCTGAAGCAGCCCCAACCGAGACTCGCAAACAACCCTCAAGCATAGGTTGTGTACTTCGATTACGAATAATAACGCCCTCTGCGGCAAGATATTTATGTAGTTTGTTTGCG
>CALKUG010000173.1 GCA_937996765.1 uncultured Ignavibacteria bacterium | reverse complement strand
CATCGGAGGAATCAATAGAAGGTGGTTTGGTGCGAGAGACAAAGCGTTCATCAATGTGGCGTTGCTCCAAAGAAAGGAGAGGGGCTATGGTAAAAAATACTCCGCTGCCAATAAATATGGTTATGGCAGCGGAAACAATTGATAAAATAACTTTAGTGAGTACATCCTTAAGGGACAACTCTTTTTTCTTCATAGTGTGTTTTCTATGAGATAAACCGTGTGCTGAGGCTGAAAATCAAATCGTCGGAATAATCTGCGTTATCATTGTAACGGAAATTACCCAAAATACTCCATTTAGGGAATATGAAATACTCAGAATCTACGTCGAATGAAATTCTTTTGAAATCGCCAAAACTCGGACTAATAGATACTCCGGTAAAAAGCCGTTCGGGGATTGCGGTATATCGCACACCACCATAAAGAGTGAAGTAGTTATAATCGCCTGAGTTAAAGGTTGCGTTGTTAAGTCCGAAGTTGAACGAGGAGCTCAAGTCATCGGTCCAACGTGAAAGAGCTGAAAGATAAACCGAGGTATTTGACCCATCGTTATTACTGAGCGATTGGTCATCACGGTCAGAAATCGAGAAATTGAGAGATGTTTGGTGAGTAATACCTGCTTTAAGATTGTAACTTAGTTGTACAGAATACCGGTTGGTAGCATCATCAATAAGATACTGTGGCGAAACGGCTGAATCGCCAATTGCTTCGTTGGTGTTAACAAAACTATTAAACCCAACGGTAATTCCGGGTAAGTCAAATCCCGGGAAGTATGCTACTGAGGTTGAAATGGTTGAGAATGTAGCAGTAAAAGGTTTAATCTCTTTTAGGTTATCGGTGTAAACTTCGAAACCGCCGGAAATAAACAACGTATTGTTTAAGAGGCGTAACCTATCTTGTATTGAATAACCTTGAATATCGTTACGGAGATAGGGGCTACCGTAGGAGTTATAGTCGTGACCACGACGAATGTAGGATGTTTTTAGAAAATTGTTAAAATAGTTGAGACTGAGACTTCCTTCGAAAGCCATTGATGTAAGTTCCTGTGGTGAGAGAGGACTAATAAACTGATTTACAGTAAAAAAGCTCTTCACTAAATCACGGAGATCTTTAATATCTTGTGGGTTGGTTGAAAATTGTTTACCCGGACCAAACACGCTATCAATTACCTCATCGGTAAAAGTGCCGGTGGTAATATCGTTGTTTACAACACTAAGGGCAGTTTGTGCTTGCAGTAAAATTCTGCGGTCATCCAAATTGATGGATATATCGGTACCGGCAACTAAGTTTTCGCGTGGTTTGAGACCGTAACGAATAGAACCCGTTTCATCAATAGCATGGAAGTATGAAAAGCCCCATTCAAAAAACTCTTTGTATTTGAATGCGGGACGAACACCGATAATTTGGCGTTTATAAGTACCGGGAAGAATTTTTGCCAAAACTGAATCGTTAACCGGTACTATGTTAGTGCCTAACGTATCAAAATTAGCAGGGAACTGTGTGAGGATTTGGCCATCAATTGGGCGGTTAACTTCGCCAATTGTTGTGGTGAGTTTGAAATAGTCGGTGTTAACTACACCAGTAAAGCCGCGGACACGTTTGCCGGAAAGAATAAGTGAAGGCAATTCGGGGAAGTAGTCGCCACCGGCAATGGTTAACCAACTGCTACGAGCGGTGAAGGTATAGCGATTAACAGGTTGCAAAAATCCCTTTTCTTCGGATGATAAGCGAATATCAGCATCAAATTCCCAATCACCAAGCTCCATACCTGCTTGCAGTGCAAAGTTGTTGTACCATAAACCACGATCGCGTTGATTTTCATAACGGGTACCGGTTTGAATAGACAGTGAATGAGGAATGGAGGATGTGAAAGGAAGCAACGAGGTATTAGCGCGAACATCGAGAGATTTTGTAAAAGATTCAACCGCATTACCTTCGGAGTTAAAAGTTTGAACCGAAAGTGAGGGTTTACCAGAAGGAAGAGTTCCAGGGTAATTTTCCGCACTAAAAATAATGAGGTCATCTGCGAATAAAGCGTATTCTGTAACCTCTGTTGAGCCGATGAAAATTCTTGTTTTTGCGTTATCAATTTTCCCTTCGAGTTTTAGAAGGGATATGATTATGTTCATTTTATCGGCAGCTACAACTTCATTAGGTTCAGGGGAGAGAATTAAAATTGCTGAGCTTGCTGATTGAGCACTGCGAACCTGAACGGAGAGCGGTTGACCGCCTTCGCCTGCACCAATAGGGTAGCTTTCAACGTTTCCATTTTCGAGCGAAGCAAGCACGTAATATTCAACACTCGGGAGTGAAACATCTTTGCCGGGAATGGTTGCAGTTGCTTTTGTTGATGAGAGTACAAAATCAACAACTTTCCATTCAGTTTGGCCAAATTTTCGATACAGCAAATCAAGTTCACGAATAGAACTTGCTGGTACGAGCTCAACCGTTATTTCTATTGGCTGGCCTTCAACGGCATCTGTGTTAGAAACCCGAGTAATTAAACTATTCTGCTGAGCAAAAGTTTGGCTCAATAAACCAAGAGCGAGCACAAGCATAAATGTTAATGAGCTTAATTTTGTATAAAAAGAAATCACACGCACCTCATATCGGATGATTAAAGAAAAACACACACTTTGGAAATAATAAAACGGGAGAACAATGCTCTCCCGAACTTAATTAATTATTCAACAATATATTCTATAACAAGAGTACCTTGATTGGTTTGAATCTTGAACTTTTTTGTATTAGATTTTTGGGTATTTGATGCCTCGCTTTTTTGAGCATCAGTCATTTCACCCACTATAACCTCACCTCCGGGTGTGATTTCAGCAAAACTACCTGCCTGTACCATTTGACCTTCACCGGGTTTATCGGTGGGAGTAACCTCACCCGCACCTCCGGTAACAGCTAGTATCGAGTCGCCTTCGTCGGTTACCTGA
>CALKUG010000172.1 GCA_937996765.1 uncultured Ignavibacteria bacterium | reverse complement strand
TGGCGATGAGTGTGAAAGGCGTGAAATTGAAGAAAACAATGTTTACATATTCTGGAATGATGAAACCTACATTGACACCGCAGCTACTTCGAAAATAAAATTCATAAATCATGCCTGTTTGTCCAATTGTTATGTAGCCGACCATTCACCCGAAACACTGTTGCTGGTATCTTCCCGACCAATAGCGGAGAATGAAGAGCTTACCATTGATTACGGCTATGATGAAATATATGAGTTATGCAGTTGTAAAGTTTGCAAGAACAAACTTTTTTAATAACACCACCACACTTTTTTGCTACTTTGCTTTAAAATAAAAAACGCAGTTACCTTTAATAAAATAACTGCGTTTAAAGTGTTTTGCTAAATGTAAGTTTAGCTTTTGAAATTATCCTGCGTTTTCGGCTTCATCGGCACGTTTAGCTGCTAAACGAGCATTTTTTCTATCCATATCAGTAAGATAGCGTTTACGAATTCGGATATTTTCAGGGGTGATTTCTACAAATTCATCATCTGTTATCCAATCAATCGCCTGTTCAAGAGTATGAATACGCGCGGGCTCCAAACGGATCGCTTCATCAGCTCCTGAAGAACGCATGTTGGATAATTGTTTTGTTTTGGTAACATTAACAATCATATCGTTGCTGCGTGAGTTTTCACCTACAACCATACCCTCGTAAACCTTTGTGCCGGGGTCAATAAAAAATACCGAACGCTCCTGCAACTTATACATTGCGTAACCCGATGCAATACCGGCTTCCATTGCCACTATAGCACCGCGAGTTCTTCCTACAATTTCACCTTTGAACGGCTCGTATGCGTGAAAGTTATGATGCAAAATACCCGTACCGCGAGTATCGGTCATAAATTCAGGTCTATATCCAATTAAACCGCGTGAAGGCACAAAAAACTCAACACGAACATAATCCTTAAACGGAATCATATTCTTCATCTCGCCTCTGCGTTTTCCGAGTTTTTCGATAACAGTACCTACGTACTCTTCAGGAACATCAATAATTACATGCTCAATAGGTTCTGAAAGAACATCGTGAATTTTTTTAACAATTACCTGGGGTCTGCTCACTTGAAGTTCATAATTTTCGCGACGCATATTTTCGATGAGAATACCAAGATGCAACTCACCTCTTCCGCTTACTTTAAAGATATCAGGTGAATCAGTCATTTCAACGCGTAAACCAACGTTAGTTTTTAATTCTTTCGAAAGGCGTTCGCTTATGTTGCGAGTAGTGATATTTTTGCCTTCGAGACCTGCGAAAGGAGAATTATTCACCATAAAATTCATGGTGATACGTGGCTCTTCAACTGCTACCGAGGGAATTGGCTCGGGGAAAGTTGGGTCCGTGAGAGTATCGTTAATATCAACATCTTCCATTCCTGCTACTGCTGCAATATCACCTGCGTAAGCTGTCTGAACTTCAATACGTTTGATGTTTTCGTAAACATAGAGCTTAGAAATCTTTGCATTTGTTTTATCGCCTTCGCGAGTAACAATGGTAATTTGTTCGCCTACGTTAACAGATCCCTCTTGAATCTTGCCTATGCCAATTCTACCAAGATAATCGTTATAATCTATCGCAGAGATAAGCATGCGGAATTTTGCCGAGCGATCAGCTACGGGTGCAGGGATTTTTGAAATAATTGTTTCGAGCAGGGGTTGTAGATTTACACGTTCATCTTCAAGTTGTGTTATTGCCACACCTTGTTTAGCGATAGCATAAATGTAAGGGAAATCTAACTGCTGTTCATTGGCGTCAAGAGATACAAATAAATCGAATATCTCGTTGAGAACATCATCGGGACGAGCATCTTTGCGGTCTATTTTGTTAATAACAACAATAGGTTGCAAACCCAAATCGAGAGATTTTTTTAACACAAATTTGGTTTGAGGAAGAGGGCCTTCAGCTGCATCAACAAGCAGCAAAACGCCATCAACCATTTTTAATGTGCGTTCCACTTCGCCACCAAAATCGGCGTGACCGGGAGTATCAATAATATTTATTTTGTAATCTTTGAAATAAACGCTTAAGTTCTTAGCAAGAATGGTAATACCACGTTCTTTTTCCAAATCGTTTGAATCCATAATACGGGTTTCAACGTGTTGGTTATCTCTCCATGCACCGGTTTGACGTAAAATGTGGTCAACAAGTGTGGTTTTACCATGATCAACGTGAGCAATAATGGCTATATTTCTAATCTTCTCGAGTTCGTACACAAAATGCCTTATCAAATTATAAAAAACATAAGCTTTAAATATAGTAATTTTATTCGAGGGAATATAACTTGAGTATTATATAACGGTTAACAGTGTATTGAGGATGCAATAAAACGAAAGTTGCGAGTTATGAAATCGTTACCAAAGAATTAATTTTGAAAAAAGACTAAACAACACTTGTTAAAAGTTCAATAATTCATTAAAATTAGACTAAGAGTATTAACACTTTATTAACAAAAACTGCACAAGGAATATTAGGTAACTTATGCTCAGTACAGGGTCATCAATAATTCGTAATACCATTACTATGATACTTGCCGGAGGGCAAGGCGAACGCCTTTTCCCTCTTACAGCTCATCGCAGTAAACCGGCAGTACCCTTCGGTGGTAAATACAGAATAATAGATTTTTGCTTATCCAATTGCTTAAACTCAGGATTAAGAAGAATCTACATTTTGGTACAATACAAATCCGATTCATTGAATCAGCACATTTATGAAGCATGGAGTATCTTCAATCCAGAACTTGGTGAATTTATTTACACCATACCCCCACAGCGTAAGATAACATCCGATTGGTATTTGGGAACGGCTAATGCTATTCAACAAAATTCAAATCTCTACTCAGATTCAAAAGCTAAATGGGTTTTGATTCTTGGTGGTGACCATATCTACAAAATGGATTATCTGAAAATGCTTCAATTCCATGT
>CALKUG010000171.1 GCA_937996765.1 uncultured Ignavibacteria bacterium | reverse complement strand
GTAGCTCCCATTCAAAATTATGCTTTCAAATTCGAAGCAGATTCATCGGTTAGCAAAAGTGATATCGAAAAATTCCTATTCCCTGAAGATGCGTTTATTAACATTGTGTTTGTAAACGGGTTATACCGCGAAGACCTTTCCACGGATATCACCCCTATTCAAGGACTTGAACTTTCGTCGCTTGCAAATAAACCCGAAGTTGCCACGGGGCTTTTGGGAAGCATTGCCGGATTAACCAATAATTACTTTGTGGCAATGAACACATCATTTATAAACGATGGTGTTTTTCTACGCGTACAAGCAAAAGCGGTTATCGAAAAAATTGTGAATGTTGTGTATGTTACCTCGGCTCAAGAACCGATTGTTACATTTCCACGTAATATCATTCACGTTGGCTCTTCAGCAGATATTACTTTGTGCGAAACATACATTTCAACCGAAGAAACAAGTGTCTATCTTACCAATATGGTAACGGAAGTTGTTGTCGAAAAAAACGCTGTATGCCGACACTATAAAATTCAACGTGAATCACAAAAAAGCTATCACATCTCTAACACGGAGATTCGCACTGCACGAGATTCTCAATACACCAATTACAATATTAATCTTGGTTCCAATCTCACACGCAATGATATTAATGCACGATTCAGCGATGAGTATTCAACCGTTACCCTGAAAGGGCTCAACGTATTGAATAACGACCAACACGTTGATAATCATACGTTAATTGACCATACATTGCCGCATTGCGAAAGCCACGAGTTGTACAAGTCGGTTCTCAACGATAATTCAAGAACCGTTTTTAACGGCAAAGTGATTGTCCGAAAGGATGCTCAAAAAACCAATGCCTATCAGCAAAACCGCACCATTCTGCTTTCAGAAAATGCTAAAGTTGATACCAAACCACAGTTAGAAATTTTTGCAGATGATGTAAAATGTTCACATGGTGCAACCATTGGCCAATTAGATGACGAGCAGTTGTTTTATCTAAAATCGCGCGGATTTGGTCCCGAACTCGCAAAAGCAGTGTTGATATACGCTTTTGCGGATGATGTAGTTTCAACGGTACACCACGATTATTTGCGCGGATATCTCGATACTCTTATCTCGGATAAGTTAGAAATTAAATTATAAGAAGCACCTGATGCAAAACACAAACACATCGCTGAACTCTTTGGATATTCAGACTATAAGAAGCCAATTCCCGGTTCTTAGTCGTGAAGTTCGCGGTAAAAAACTGGTTTATCTTGATAATGCAGCCACCACTCAAAAACCAATTTCAGTTATTGCAAGTATCACTGATTATTACACCTCTTACAACTCAAATATTCATAGAGGTGTGCATTTACTTAGCCAGCAAGCTACCGATGCATACGAGCAAGCAAGGGAAAAAGTAAGGAAGTTTATAGGAGCAGAATCGGATAAAGAAGTAATTTTTACTAAAGGCACAACCGAAGCTATCAATTTAGTGGTTGCAACCTATGGTAGAAAATTTCTTCATGCCGGTGATGTTGTTTTAATATCGGGAATGGAGCACCATTCTAATATAGTTCCTTGGCAAATTTTAGCCGAAGAAAAAGGAATAGTGATTAATGTTATTCCTGTTCTCGATAATGGCGAATTAGATATGGAAGCGTATTACAGGTTGCTGACGCCGGATGTTCGGTTTGTATCGGTAGTTCATGTATCCAACACATTGGGAACCATTAACCCGGTTAATGAAATAGTTACTTCAGCTCACTCAATTGGTGCAAAGGTACTTTTAGATGGAGCTCAGGCTATTCAGCATTTGAAAGTAAATGTAAAAGAGCTCGATGCTGACTTCTTTGTTTTTTCGGGTCATAAGCTTTATGCACCAACCGGAATAGGCATTCTTTACGGTAAAGAGGAACTATTAAAATCAATGCCGCCGTACATGGGTGGTGGTGATATGATTGCCTCAGTTACTTTTGAGAAAACCATTTACAACACTCTGCCTTACAAATTTGAAGCAGGCACTCCCAATATTGAGGGAGGCATTGGGCTTGGGTACGCAATAGATTTTATTGAGTCTTTAGGAATTGAGGCAATAGCAAATTACGAAGCCGAGTTACTTGAATATGCGAATGAAGTTCTTTGTCCTATTCCCGGTTTACGCCCTATTGGTACCGCTAAAGAAAAATGCAGTGTATTTTCGTTTGTGTTAGAAAACATTCACCCCCATGATATTGGTACAATTCTCGATGTAGAGGGTATAGCAGTGCGTACGGGACATTTGTGTACACAGCCACTAATGAAACGTTTTGGCGTACCAGCCGTGGCGCGTGCATCGTTCTCGTTCTATAATACTAAAGAAGAGATTGATGCTCTTCATACAGGAATTAATAAAGTTTTTGAGGTTTTTGGTTAATGGATAGCTCATTGAAAGAGATTTACCAACAAGTAATTCTCGATCACAATAAAAGTCCCCGCAATTATAAAGTGCTTACAGGAGCAACAAACACAGCGGAAGGGTACAACCCTTTGTGTGGCGACCATATTAACATTTATGCAATTGTTGAAAATAATATTGTTACTGATCTTTCCTTTCAGGGAAATGGATGCGCAATTTCAAAGTCCTCAGCAAGCATAATGACTACCGTTTTAAAAGGTAAAACAGTTCAAGAAGCAGAAGCACTGTTTAATAAGTTTCACGATTTTATTATGGGAAAACTACCCGCCGATGCAGATATTTCGGATTTAGGAAAGCTTGCCATATTCGAAGGTGTGAAAGAATTTCCCGTGCGCATTAAATGTGCAACATTGGCTTGGCACACTGTCCACTCAGCTTTAACCGGTGCTGGACATGTGGTTTCCACGGAGACGGAATAATGGAAACAGAAGAATTAATACCCATTGATGTGTTGCAAGAAAAAGTAATTAAAGCTTTGAAGTCTTGTTACGACCCCGAGATTCCCGTTGATATTTGGGAGCTTGGGTTAATCTATGAATTAAAATTTGACAAAGAGAGAAATCTCATAATTAAGATGACACTTACCTCTCCGGGTTGTCCCGTAGCGGGTTCTCTGCCCGGCGAAGTGGAAAACACTGTGCGCAGAGTTGAAGGTCTTAAAAGTGTGGGCGTAGAATTAGTATGGTCTCCCCCGTGGGAGAAGGATATGATGAGCGAAGTTGCAAAACTTGAACTCGGATTTTTATAGAGATATGAATGTATAAAGAAAGGATGAGTAATGTTTAACCAAGTTAGACCTCCTATGTATGATCAGGCATCGGTTCAACCTATGCGTGATGAATTGATTTCGGTTGGATTTAGAGAATTAAAAACTCCTGAAGAAGTTGAATCAACAATTAAGAGAAATGATGATAAAGTTGTTTTAGCAGTCGTAAATTCAGTGTGCGGCTGTGCGGCAGGTTCTGCACGTCCGGGTGTTTCACTGGCTTTACAAAACTCAGTTATTCCGGATGATGTTGTAACAGTGTTTGCCGGTCAAGAGCGTGATGCTGTTGATACGCTTCGTTCTTACATCAAAGAAGCACCATCATCACCGAGCATGGCTTTGTTCAAAAACGGTGAGCCGATTTACTATATGCCTCGATATGAAATTGAAGGCAGATCAGCAGATCAGATTGCTGAGTTATTGGTAAAAGTGTTCAATCATTTTTGCTCAGCTAAAGGTCCTTCGGTAGCGCCCGAGGTATTTGCAAAATTAGATCACGTTCAAGCTTGCGGTTCTAAAATCCCGCTTTTTAATATTCAGTAGTTTAATTTTAGGTGGCACAGCTGCTGTGCCACCTTTATTTTTGATAAATATGATATGAATTTGATTAATCAGGAAATGAATGAAGTTTAGCACAGTAGAAGAATACGGTTTACGCTGCCTGATTAGAATTGCCAAAAGCAAATCCAGGAATGGTATGACTATACCTGAGATTAGCGTAGCAGAGGGTCTTTCACAAGCGCATGCGGGCAAAATATTGAGAATGCTGCGTCTTGGTGGTTTTATTGAAAGTGAAAGAGGCCAAACGGGCGGTTATAAACTTGCTCGCAAACCCGATGAGATTATTGTACTTGAGGTGCTAAATGCACTCGGCGGTAAGTTATTTGATTCTTCATTTTGCCAGGATCATTCAGGGACACAGGATATTTGTTATCATTCGGTTGATTGCACGGTAAGATCTCTTTGGGGAACGCTTCAAAAAATGATTGATACAGTTTTAGTAAAAGTGACATTAAAAGATTTGATGGGTAACGAAACTGAATCAACAGATAATCTCTCCTCTGTTGCAGATGCGGTAATAGAAGAATATCACAAAACTCTGGAACTACCTGTTATTCAGAACCCCGAAGTATTACGCCGTCATATTTAAGAAGTCGCTTTTATCATCGAAATAAACTGAGCGTAAGCAGCGTCTTGCCTGCTGAGCTTAACCAGCTTTTCTACATCCGATTTTTGTGCAAATGCCTTAGATAGTTGCGAAAGCAATTGTAACTGAACTTCGGGTTGATCTACAGGAGTTACAATCATCGAAATTACTTGCGAGGGGAGATCATCTAATGCCCCAAAATCAATTGGGTTTTTATTCACCAACGTTACCACAACAGGTTCATCAATTTGCAACCGAGCATGGGGTATTGCCAGATAATTTTGGATACCCGTTGGTAACAATTCTTCACGCTCATTAACTGCATCAACAATTTGCGATAGTGGTAAACCGGTAATTCCCGCAATTCTTTCTGCTAAAAAGAACACCACTTCCGATTTTGTTGTGTGAGCAGTAATAAAGAATCTGTCGCGTTTGAAAAGTCCAAATTCCATGGCCGCTTCTGCATCCTTTTTCATAAAGTAGCTCATAAAAGAACCGCTACTCATTGAAGTTACCAAAGCCATTATAACAAGAGCTACAAAAACTTCCTCGTGGATTAACCCGTAATTAAACGCCAACATACCAAGTACAATTTCCATTGCACCACGCGAGTTGATACCAAATCCTACTGTAAGGGATTTGAATTTACTTAAGCCACCCCAATATGCACCGAGACCACCACCTACAACCTTGCCCACTATGGCCAGAACAAGAAATACTGACACTATCCAAGGATTAAATCCTGTGATGAAGTTAATCTTCAATCCAATTGAAACAAAAAATATCGGAGCGAAAATATTAGTTATAAATTGATTGATAATTTCTTTGGTTTCTTCCTTCAAGTGTCTTGAGTCACCTAAAGCTATACCCATAATAAACGCACCAAAAATTGCGTGAACGCCAATAAACTCAGTAAATGCGGCTGCTATAAATCCCTGAATCAAAATAAAATTTAATACTCCACCGGGGTAAGATGCATTTCTTTGAATAATTGGGAATAAATAATCCATCACTCTTCTCCCTACAAAAAGAGTGAAAGTGATGAATGAAAAGAGCAATAATAAGGTTGTTGTGAAACTTAAACCAAAAGCACTCACCCCTATGAGGTTAAGTATAATTGCAAAAATTATCCACCCTAATAAATCATCAACCATTGCACTGGCTATGATGATAAACCCTACATCTGTTTTAAAAAGATTTAAATCTAATAATGTTTTAGCAACAACAGGCAGAGCAGTGATAGAAAGTGCAGTACCCACAAAGAGTGAAAAAATCAGAACATCTTGATGTTCCATAATCCCGAGAGCTTGTGGAAAAAAGTAAGCTGCTCCGAACCCGATGGCAAATGGCAAACTCATTCCAAGCATAGAAGTTTTTAAGGCGGATTTTGTTTGCTTAAAGATAATTGAAAGATCAACCTCTAAACCCGATACTAACAACAGCATCACCACTCCGAGAGTTGCGATAGATTCCCTTGCAATTATTGCATTATTAGAAGATTTAAAGATAAATTCAAATGTGTCAGGAGCCAAAGTGCCCAATACCGTGGGGCCTAATATAATTCCTGCAAGAATTTCCCCAATTACCATTGGTTGTTTATACTTCCTGAGTATTTCCCCTAATAATCTTCCTACAAACATCATCAGTGCTATACTTAAAAACAGCATTGTTATATCGTTATGTGTTAATCCTTTCACAAAACTATCCGCGTTTAACTAACAAGAAAGCACGAGGCAGTTTTTCGAAAATGTATTCCAAGTCGTTTTGGAATACTCTATCCC
>CALKUG010000170.1 GCA_937996765.1 uncultured Ignavibacteria bacterium | reverse complement strand
CGCGAAAATATGAAGATGCAAGCGTACTAATTTCAGATAATCTTTACAGAATGTTCGACAAGTCAAGAAATACTTATACTTCGGTGCGATTCTCAGATGTTAAAACTGAAGATGGTAGATCAATAATTGGTGATAGAACTGCCCCTAAATATATGTGGGATGGAACTTCGCACTTTGCCCTACTATGGGGTTATCCAAACCATACCATGATGAAGCAATCAGTTGCATACTCTCGTGCAAATAAAGTTATTTTAGGCGGAGGGTTGCAATATTTTGAAGCACCTGAAGATGGCGGATTAAATGGTTATGGTTCAGCGGCATTTATATTTCCAACTGCTGCATTAGTACAGTATCTTGTTATTCAAGAAGAGTTTGAGAATGCCAAATATCATATCAATTGGATGATAAATAATTCCAATAGTTATCGCTTAATGCCGGAACGTATATATCCCGACGAAAGTGATTGTGCTGAAGCTTCGCCTTTAACATGGTGTAATGCTGAGTTTGCACTTTCTTTGTTGCAGTATTCAGAAGGTTATAGGAAAAGAGTTAAAACGAACTTAAAGTAATGTTTCATAAAGTACAAACCAAAATACTGCTTCTAATCTCAGCGATAACCATTATTGTTGTTGGTTCGCTTGCTGTATTCAGAGCTAATGAGTTTACGAATGCTTCAATGTTACTTGAAGATAGAAAAAATGAAAAACTTTCCATCTTAGCAAATTCGATCAAAAACCTTGAATCAGGAATTGCAAACATAGTTTTTGAAAACTCTTATTGGGATGAAATGGTTGAGTTTACAAAAACCCCTGATTTAAATTGGGCAAAAGAAAACATTGACGCAGCTTTAGTTTCCCATCGTGCTCAAATGACTTGGGTTACAAACACTGAATTAAAGGCAATATATGCTCATGCTGCTTACGATTCGCTTTTGATTGGAAGCATACCGATTCCCCTAAAGCAATTTAATGTGATTAAGGATTCATTGGGTTTTACACATTTCTATTTTGCATTAAATGGTAACGTGTTTTCTGTTTATGGCGCACCCATCCAACCTACTGCAGATATTAATCGAGTATCTCAACCAAGTGGTTACTATTTTATAGCACGAACACTTGACAGAAGTTATGCTGATGAATTAGAAGGATTTGTTCCCGATTCTATAGAGATAATAATGGGGAAGCATTTGCCGGCAATACAATCAGGCGGTTCGGTTATTGTAGTAAAACATGCTATTAAAGATGCCTATGGTGAGGTAATAGCTTATGTAATTTTAAAGAGTAATCAACCATTCTTCGATTTGTTTTTACAGACAAAACAAAGAGAATTTTATTTTGTGTTAGTTATCTCTTTAGGTATTGTTCTTCTGATTGCCTTATTCTTGTTTTTTACCGTACGAAGACCATTGCACAACATAGAAAAAGCATTGATTGAAAATGATGAAAAGTATATCTCACCAATGTTGGAAGGACATTCTGAGTTTTCAACCATTTCGCGATTGATTGCCGGTCACTTCAAACAAAGTGAAGAGCTTAAAAGGACCATGCTTTTAGCTGAGCAGTCGAATAAACTTAAATCCTCATTGCTCTCAAATATGAGTCACGAATTGCGCACACCAATGAACGGAATTATTGGCTTTTCACAATTAATAGAAAGTGCTGCTACTGATACCAACATCATTGACATGGCTAAAGGCATTGGAAGCTCAGCACTTCGACTTACAGAAACATTTGATGCTATAGTACGTTTGGCTGATCTTGAATCAGATTTTGCAAAAGAGTTTATTTTAGAGGATTACTCATTACATCACTTAATACCAACGATCGCAAAGCGTTTTGAGCAAATGGCAAGAGACAAGGCGTTATTATTCGATATTAAAATTGAAAAGCACGTGCATGGTAGAATAGAAAAGAGCTTTTTCAGACAATCCCTTTCTTATCTTATAGACAATGCTCTGAAGTTCACGCATAGAGGAGGAATTGTAATTGTTCTTACTCAGAACGAGCAGAAAGAGATTGAAATTCAAGTTATTGATTCGGGTATTGGGATAGCTAAAGAAAATCTTGATATGATTTTTGAAGAATTTAGGCAAATTAGCGAAGGCTACAGTCGTTCATTCGAGGGTAGTGGTTTGGGATTAACATTAGCGAAAAAAATGGTTAGTCTTATGAGTGGCCGCATTGAAGTTGAGAGTGAATTAGGTAAAGGATCGAAATTTAGTTTGGTGTTGCCTTATTACCCGGATATCAATGAAATAAGTGAGGAAACCCTCAGATTTATTGAAGAAATGCATGCTTCAAATAATTCTGAGGATTCCAATAACAAAGATTAAAAACGATAAGCAAATCCTAAAAACACATTATGTTGTGTTATATCTTGGTTAACGCGCGAATCGTTCACGCCGTAGTTATCGCTATAGTTTTTCCAAGAACCATACGCATAGGTAACATCGAAGCTTACCGAACCATCCAACACAAACCCTAAACCACCGGTAAAATACTTTTTGTTGAACTCGGAACCATCATCTTTGTAAGGCGATTGTTGTACATTGTACCCTACACGAAGTTTGATACCTTCATCTAATGGTAGAGGAGCTTCCAAACCTATTCCATAATCTAATGTAGCACGCAACCCATTAGCTATATCATTGTTGAGTTTATCCAATTTTTTTGATGAAATTCCCTCACCCTCATAAAACTCAATTTGTGTGTTATCTTTAAACGTAGCAGAGTTCGTCAAAATAAATCCTGCAAGATTTACCGCCACACCTGCAGTGAATACCCATGGTGTAGAAACCTTATATTTAACTTTATCTGAGTAATCCTCTGAGTTGATCGATTTCACGGTTCCATCTGCCCAATAGGAAGATGCGTTGGTAGAAAGTGCGTCCTCAACTGATACCACCTGGGGAGTTTTTATGGTTAAACCAAAACGTGCAATATCTTGTAATTGATACAGGAAGCCTGCTTTAAAATCAACTGCACCGTAATCTAATTCTGTTTTTGTGAGTATTTCGAAAGTGCGGAACCCGCGTGTGAATACATCGCCCGGACTAAGCTCTACGCCGTTATAAATGCCGTCGTAATCATCTTCGTAAAAATCACGTTGGAGCGTAAACTTGCCACTCACTATATTTAGAGCACCTCCCAAAAACAAATTAGGGTATATTTCTAACGAAGCAGCGAGTGTGTAATTATCAATGGTACCCGAGTGTTCGTTTGACCCACTTTGTGTGAGTTTACCGGCAATTTTTGTTACAAAATTGGTATCGGTAAGATAGAGGTCGTAAGGAATATTTGTATCAACATTCAAATCTTCTAAAAAGGTTGAATTGGAATTAAAACCTTCAAATTTTACAAACTCGTTAAAGTTCTTCTGTTGGTTGTAACTCATGCCCACAACAAAGCTTCCGCGAACGGTAGGGAAGGGCAGAATAAAATTGAAGGAGGATAAATCGGTTGTACTACGCGACCCGTTTATCGTTTTGTTGAAAAGAGTAGCGTCGTTTGAAAAATTCTGATAGCTTAATGATGTACTCCATTCCATTTTTCTCATAAACCCAATACCAGCCGGGTTATAGCCAATGCCGTAGGAGTCATCGCTAAGGGCAACATAACTATTGCCGAGTGCGAGTGCTCTCGGTGCATAGCCAACGCCTTCCTGGCCAAGCCGAACAGCATCATTAATGGTTTGAGCGTTTGCAATAAGCATAACAAAGGGAAGTACAAGCAAAAGTTTCTTGAACATAATAGTATCTCTGGTTTAAATTTTTTCTAAGCTGTTATCTTCTACCGCCGCCGGAGTTACCTCTGCCACCATCGTTATCGCGCACTGACTGTGTGGAGCCACCTGAATCTCTGGAATTATCTTTTTGTGTTTCTGTTTTGGTTTCAGCAGGCGGAGTTTTGCTTTGCGTAGTAGTATTATTACGCGAGGGTGCAGCAATAACTTGTTGTGGGTGTCGGGAATTGTTCTCGGTTGTGGGGGTAGTGTATGGCACTGCTCCGGGTTGGGTATAATCACTTCCCGGGGTGTAAGGGTAATCGTCAAAATACTCGCGAGTAGATGCCCACCAAGGGAGTGCATAATAATCGTAGTACTCATCGCTGGCGGAGGAATAAAGACTATAAATGTCTTTCGACTTAAAATCTTCGCGATACTCATCAACTTTTGGCATTTGATATTCAGTTGACCAGAGTACGGTGTAACATCCGCTAACCGAGGTTGCGTAGAATAACAATCCAAATAAGATAGTGAGTCGAATCAAATGTTTTCTATTCCAATTTCTACTAATCATAATAAACGTCCTTATCTCGATCTTCTTCCTGAACCTGAGTTATCTCTTGAGCCACCACCACTTGATGAACCGCCATCACGTGACTCACTGCCGCTTCTTGAAGGCGGGGGAGAGTACGAAGGTGCCGGTTGAGGAGTTGGTTGAACTCTTGGGGATTGGCGTGGCTGTTCCCGTTTAGTTTCACGAGGTTGCTCCCGTGGGGTTTCGCGCGGAGTTGTACGAGTCTCTGTACGAGGGGTTGTTCTTGGGGTAGAACGAGTCTCTGTGCGAGGTTTTTCACGCGGAGCAGTGCGGGTCTCGGTACGAGGAGTTGACCTTGGAGTGGGAGTTGCCTCGGTGTTTGGTTTAGTTCTCTGGGTTTCGCGTGGAGTTACCCTTGGAGTACCATTCCGTTCTTCTTCGCGTTGAGGAGTAACTTTCTCTTCAGTATTGGTACGTCTTGTTTCACCGCGTTTAGTTTCGGTGGGCTGTTTTTCACGTACAGGAGGCAGAGGCTTAAACTCTTTTGTTCTATCATCATCTCTACGGCTCCATCCACTACCGCCCCGGTTCTCACGCATTTCACGTTGTTTTTCTTTTTCGCGGTCGGCGTTTTCTAAACGCTGGCGACGTGTTTCGCCGTCACGCTCTGCAACTTCGCTTCTTCTGGTTTCGTTGCTACGATCCCAACCTGAATTAGTTCTTTCAGTTGTTCTTGAGGTAGAGTTTCTATCTCGACTGATAGTATTTCCGTTTCTTCCGCCATCGCGATCGCGAATGGTTCCGGTTTCGTCGGTTCTTGTTCTCACTCTGCTTGGGGTATAGTTATTATGTGAATAGTGGTGATAATAATTGGGGTGATGCCAATAGTTGTAACTATAGCTCGACCAATAATAAGGATAATAGGGGTACGTAGGGTACATATAGGAATAAGGATTATACCAGGAGTAATACCAACCTGAGTTCCAACTCGGGTACCAGCCAATTGACCATGATATAAGCGGAGGGAATAAATCAACGTAAACCGGAGCACGATAATAGTCCGTTGAAATATAGTAATTGTTCGTTACAGAACCACCTAACCCGTAAGACCTATCTCTATCATACAGTGAGTAGTTAGGAACTGTTTCTTGCTCATCGGTGTATTCAACCGAGTCAGCGTAATCGGCATCATCGGTAAATGTAGTTTGTTCTTCATCATTGGTGGTGTATTGTTCACTGTATCCACCGCTGTAATCGGAACCTGCCGACATCATAGTGTAGCAACCTCCGTTTACAGTAGCAAATACGAGCACTGCACAAAATAAAAAAATCTGTTTCATAGTTAAACTCCGCGTTTCATTCACATACTTATACTAACTAAAACAAAAATTGTGCCGTAGTTTTCTTGCAATATACAATAAAAAACGGGGTGGTGTGTAGTAGAAAATAGTCACTATACAATAAGAGTGTACTAAAAATACTACACCCTTGAATTTAGTGCTATATTTCTTTCAATCAGGGAGATGAGGTCGGTATCTTCGAATGGCTTAGCGAGATAATCGTTAAAGCCCTTTTCAAGTAAGTTCTCTCTGTCGCTTGTTAATGAATAACCGGTAACAGCAAGGATGGGGACATTCCTATAGCGATCAAGTTTTCTCAGTTCAAGAAGGATGTCAATTCCTGAACTTCCTTTACCCAAATTTATATCCAATAAAATACAATCGAATTCTTGCTCGTTAGCAAGGCGAATTCCAAACTCGGCATTCATAGCTGTTACAAGCGAACAGATTCCTTCAAGGTACAGAGAGGTAACTTCGCAGTTAATTTCATTGTCATCAACCAGAAGTACATTCGCTAATCTATCAGCAACAATAATCGGTCTTTTTTCTATTATAGGTCGAGCAACCGGAATGGGTTTTTGAATTGATTCGTTGATAATTCCGGGGAACAAGATGGTAAAAGTAGTTCCGTTATCCAAAGCACTTTCTATGTTAATCTCAGCATTCAGAACATCGCACATACGTTTAACAACGCTTAACCCTGCTCCTAATCCCTCGTGTGTTCGTGAGATTCCCTCGGAGATTTGTTTAAATTCGAGGAAAATATGTTCACGGTCGTTAAAAGAAATACCCATACCGGTATCAATAACCGATAGACGAGCATACAGCTTTTCGTTTTTATAAAGAGAATCAACCTCAACAATTACCATACCCTCAGGGGTAAATTTAATGGCATTATCCACTAATGCTTTTACTATTTCAGCAAGGAAAGAGGAATCTGCATAAGCACATACAGTATGGTCGAGTATTCTCAAAGAAAGTGTTATTCCTTTTTGTTGTGCCAAACTTTTAAATTCTTTTAGTACGGGTGTTATCGCGTTTTCGAGCGGAATGGTCTCGGAATTAACATTAAGCTTATTGCGCACAAGTTGAGAAAGAAGGACCAGAGAATCGAGAGTTTTAAGCAATCGAACTGCCGAATCGCGGATTTTACTAATCATGCGAGAATGTTCCGGAGCTTCGATATTTTTGAGCAAAAGAGTACAATAGCCCAAAATTCCATTCATGGGGGTGCGAATCTCATGTGATATAGAAGTAAGAACATTATCTTGAAAGGATTTGGCAGGAGAGAGAGGATGATGAATTCCTGTAAGTTGCGCGTAAAGCTCGTGCTTTTTCTGCAATTCAGATGTTAGGTTATTTATTTCTGCCTGTAGGGCTTCGATTTCATTTAGTGGGGTCACAAGTTCTCAACAGATTTCAAAAATTTAGAAGACAAACTTAACTCAAACCTCCCTTAAATAGGGGAGGTTTGAGTAGTTCAATTAATCACATGAGAAATTTGCCCATCATAATTCTCAGTTAAAAACTAAATGAATTATGACTTACTAAACTAATAATTAACGTTCGGCTTTGATAATATCTTGGCCACACAAAAATCCTGAAACATAGGCACCTTCAATAGTTGGACCGCCAAAAGCATCACCGGCTAAATAAAGGAAAGGGTGCTCAGGAATTTGTAGAAATTCCTTTTCGAATTTGCGACGTGGTTGACTGAAGCGCCACTTGTGAATACGCCAGTAGATATAATCTTGAGGCAAGTATTCGCGAGATGAGACTAATAAGTCGTTACAGAGTTTGTCGTACGGTTGCTCCCAGTTTGCTTGACTGTAATGATGTGAAGCATGAATAGTAACCGTATTGGCATTAGGAGAGATACCCTTTTTCTTATGGTCTGTTATCCAAGCAACAGGGTCGCCTGCCAAATAAATTCCGCCCGGCTCAGGTACGTTAGTTTCACCCATAAAACCTAACATTACCGAGATACATTGGCTATAAGGTATGGTCGACAACTCATGGTGTAAATCGTTACCAATAGACAGCATCGAATTTTTGATTATCAACATCGCCTCGGGTAAAGGAGTAGCGATTACAAGATAATTTGCAAAAAACTCTTTGTGGTCATCGGTGAAAACATTCCAACGGTCATTTTTGCGTTCGATGGAAAGAACCCGAGTATCGGTACGAATGCTTAAACCTGTTCCAAGAGCTTTGGAAAGATCGCGCATGCTGGTAACACCACAGTATTTTGGTTCATTGCTTACAGCAAGTTTTGGATTTTTGTTCTCGAATGATTCTGCCCAGAATTTTACAACTCCCTTGGCTAACCACTCGTGAGCTTTTGGCCTGAAGATATCATTGGTTACGGTGAAGAATTGAGCTCCGTAATCGAAGGTACCCTCGCCGGCCTTACGAATCGAAAGCTTTTTACTTGCGATACGACCGCCGAGACCTTTACCCTTATCGATAACGAGTACTTGAAATCCGCTATCGAATAATTGGCGGGCAGTAGTTAAGCCCGTTATTCCTCCACCAATGACAATGCAAGTTTTCCTTTTCATTGTATATTTTTTCCGTGTTTATGTATTGAAACCTACAAATAATATCGGATTATTTTCAGTCAGAATTTCGGGGAGTAAAATTCTAAATTGGATAATCTCTTAGACAAAATAAAGAACTTTTTAATTATTCGACAACTAAAAATTGGAAAAATGAATAAATATTTTTGGAAAAATTAAATGTAAGTTAACGTAGTTGGCTTTATTTGGTAAAGCTTCTGAGGTATATTAGTTGAGTTGATTCAAATTTTTTAGGAAAATACTTGATGCGCAAAGTTAAAGTTGTTACCGTTCTTAGCCTGATGATGAGTTCGCTATTGTTTGTAAGTTATCCACAAACAAGTGCAGTTCATGCACCTTACAAAGCACCCAAGAATATAATTGTTATGATAGGAGATGGAATGGGGTTTAACCACCTCTATTCTGCAATGTACTATCAGTACGGGACCAAACTTTCGCCCACATTGGAAAAATTTAATGTAAAAATAGCTCAGAGCACTTATCCTGCAAAAACAGGAGGGTACCCGGATAATCTTCAAACTTCGGCAGGTGGTTATAATCCTGATTTAGCATGGAAAAGCTTAAGCTACCTGAAAGAACATTTTACCGATTCAGGTGCTTCGGCAACAGCTTTAAGCACCGGGGTTAAAGTTTACAATAACTCGATTGGTATGGAAGAGAATAAAATTGAGTTAGTACATTCCGGCGAAATCGCAAAACATCTCGGCAAATCTGTGGGTATAGTTACATCTGTTCCTATTTCACATGCAACTCCGGCAGGGTTTGTAGCTCACAATGAGCATAGGAAGAACTATTCAGATCTTTCGGCAGAAATGTTTTTTGAATCGGAAGTAGATGTACTTATTGGTTGTGGAAATCCTGAATATGATAACAACGGAAATCCTATTACTGAGGGAAGAGATTATAAATACGTAGTTGACTCATTGACTTGGGGTAAATTGCAATCGGGAGAAAAAACATTCACCTATAAAGAAAATTCTTATACGGTTGCTGATATTGATAGCGATGGGGTGCCGGATGCTTGGAAGGTAATTACGTCGAAACAAGAATTTGAAGAACTCAGTAATGCCAAGAGTACCCCAAAAAGGATTTTAGGTATTCCCAAAGTTTATGAAACATTGCAAATTCGCAGAAATGGTGATCTTAATTCTCCTGCGTTTACAGATTCTTTCAACGCCAATGTTCCAAGTTTGCCCACAATAGCAGCTGCTGCTATAAACGTGCTTGATGAAAACCCTAAAGGATTTTTCTTGATGATTGAAGGTGGTGCAATTGATTGGGGAGGACACGCTAATTCACTCGGAAGAACAATTGAAGAAGCCATTGATTTTGAAAAAACTATTCAGATGGTTTACAATTGGGTCGAGAAAAATAGTTCATGGGAAGAAACACTTCTTATTGTAACAGCCGACCATGAAACAGGTTTACTATGGGGAGAAGGAACAATGGATAAGAACTTTGTTCCTGTAACCAATAACGGAAAAAATGTTATGCCGGGTGCAAAATGGTTCTCCGATAATCATAGTAATTCGTTAGTTCCGCTTTTTGCAAAAGGAGCAGGTTCTGATATGTTTACACTTATGGCAGACGAATATGACCCCGTACGCGGAAAGTTCAGCTCTAACTCAGAGCTCGGACAGGTGGTTAAATTATTATTGCTTGGCATCAACTAATTAATAGAGAATTTCTGAAAAACCTAAAATGATGAAACTGTACCTTTTTATTTGTTTGTTTTTTATTACAGCATTTGCACAAGAAAATGAACCCTTATTGCCCTTGCAAGTTGGTACTTTTTGGGTGTATAATGTTGAGATCTTCGATACCTCCAACGACGAAATTATTGCAAATTGGCAAGATTCCCTATCGGTAGTAGCAACGTTTCCGGTTGCTGATTCACTCTGGTATCTCATCAGTGATTATACGGGAATGGATAGCAGCTACTCCGAGTATTTTTTGGGATTATTTGATGGAGGATGCTACAGAACTTCGATAGATGGAACTTCGTTTCTTGAGCCTGAGCTTTTTCT
>CALKUG010000169.1 GCA_937996765.1 uncultured Ignavibacteria bacterium | reverse complement strand
AATGAAAACGTTTACCTAAATGAAGAAAACGGATTATTCTTTTTTTTTAACATATACGTGATTATGTTGCTATGACCTAAAAATTCAATCAATAAAGCAACATAGGTGTCTATGGGCAATACCATACTAAGGAAAAGTAATCTTTATCTTTTATCAGTGCTTATTGCTGCAATGCTTGTGTTTTTTACACAGCCAAACTTTGCACAAGGTACTGCCGGCAAGTTAACCGGTAAAGTTATCGATGCTCAAACTAAAGAACCACTTTTGGGTGCCAATATCATCGTTGAAGGTACAACGGTTGGTGGCGTTACAAACCCAAATGGTGAGTTTATTATCATTAACGTTCCAGCAGGCGAATACAGCGTAACCGCTTCGATGATTGGCTACGGCAAAACAAGAATCGAAAAGGTTTCCATTATTGTGGATAGAACCACGCGGCTCTCATTTGCACTAAATGAGGCCTCGGTTGAAGTTCAAACTGTTGTTGTAACTGCCGAACGCCCTAAAATCATCCGCGACCAAACCTCCTCCTCCTCCACACTCGACGCAAACCAGATTAAAGCTGCTCCTGTTGAAGGTTTGCGTGGTGTTTTGGATCTTTCTTCTTCGTTCCAAAAAGACGATAGAGGAAGTTACTCGGTTCGTGGTTCGGGTGCTTACGAAGTATCATTCCAAATTAACGGTGTTGAGCAAACCAACTCCGCCACTACTGCCCCCGGTAGTTTTGGTGTGGATAAAGCCAACAACTCATGGAAATACGACGTTAACCCCCTTGGCGTTCAACAAATGAAATTAATAACCGGTGGTTTTTCGGCTGAATATGGCAACGCACAAGCGGGCGTTGTGCAAGTAGTGCTAAAAGATGGTGCCCCGAAATTTACCGGTGAGTTTAGAATGGAATATCGCCCCCCGGGACAGTACCATTATGGTCCTTATTTGTACGATGAAAACTCGTACGAATGGAAAAAATGGGGTTCGCTGGATAACTGGATGGCTCAAAAGGATAATATTACCCGTGAGCTTCAGCTCGATACACGTTATTCCACGCTCGTTAATAAAATTAAATTAGGACAGGCGAGTGCAGATGAAATTGCAGCTTGGGACCAAATACAGAACGATGAAATTCGCTGGGCACACTCACTTTGGGTAGCAAACCACAGACCTTCGGATGATAATCCGCTTGGTGTGTATGATTATCGCGATTACTCATATTCGCGTTATATGTTTGGTTTTGGCGGTCCTTTAGGTGCCGACCCTAACGTTCTCAGATTCTTTTTCTCGGGAGAATACAAAAGAAACCCTACGCGATTGCCTACCTCCGAAAAAGTTCAAGTAGCTCAGAACTACATATTAAACGTTTCGTATCAACCTGCCACATCGCACAAAATTAAAACAATGGTGAGTTATCAGCATTACCGTGGCGGTATATGGTCGGGTTCAGATGATATTAGATTCTCGGGATTGGCTTTTTCGCCTCCCGGACCTTCGTATAAATACTACCCACTTATAGATCCTGTAAGAACCGAAGCAACGGCAGCACAATCGTTTAACTGGGTTTATACCATGGATTCACGTTCATTCTTGGATATTAGTGTTACTAACCAAAATGAAACATACGAATTACCGTATGAGTATTTAGTTGATTATACACAACGCAGAGACCGTTTGGATTCTTTGATGGATAACGACGGTGGTAAAATTTTAAGACCCGGTACCTGGTGGGAAACATCGTTTTTCAGGGCTCCGGATGCCTCTTCAACGTTATACTATCAGGATATGCGCACCAATAGTTTTAACTTAAAAGCAGATTATACAAACCAGCTGAGTGATGCTCATCTTACAAAATTTGGCGTGCGTTTTTATTACTGGGATATGTTTAACAATGCTGTTAACTATCGGTATAAATCCAATGCGTTGGTTGCAACAAACGGTAGTGCCGAGTATTACGAAGGGTACCCGATTAACTTTGCGGTCTATGCCCAGGATAAAATGGAATACGAGGGTATGATTGCCAATATTGGTGTGCGTTTTGAAATGTACAATTTTGGTGCCCGAGTTCCTGTTGATAGATTTAACTTTCAGTATCTCGGAACCGAAGGTCCTGTTGGTGGAAGTACCACAACAGTTGAATCTGAAACACAGTACATAGTACTACCTCGCTTGGGACTCTCGTTCCCGATCGGCGAAGCAACAGCGTTTCGAATTCAATACGGACATTTTTCATCAATGCCAACGTTCTCGCAAGCCCTATCCAATCGTTCTTGGAAAGGTTGGCAGGGAATGGGTAATCCAAACTTAAAACCCCGTGTTACGGTGCAGTATGAGTTTGGTTTACAGCAGGTGGTTAATGAAGATAACCGTTTGGATGTTGCATTATACTACAACGACCGAGTTTCTCAAATCGGGTTCCAGCGTGTAGCAGCATATACAGGCAGCACATTGCGCTCGCCCGTTGGTTACGATGCATTCAACCAACCTTTGTACTACTACGATAGTTATGCAAATAACATTTTTGGCTCAACGGTTGGCGCTGAAATTACATTTGAAAAACTGACCTTTGATAATTGGTCCTACCGTTTCAGTTATTCGCTATCGCAAACCATGGAAGGTAGATTTGGTTCTTATACCATTTACCCGGGTGATGATAACAGAAATAACTTACGTAGTACCACAAACGAAGTTATAGCTTCGTGGGATAGAACACATAATTTTAGAGCTCTTATACAATACCGCTTTAAAGAGGAAGAGGGCTTTACCCTATTTGGTGTTAACCCACTTGAGAACGCAATTATTTCGTTAACCTATAGTGCTCAATCCGGCACTCCTTTCACATACGTTACCGATAACGATTTAACGGGTATATCGAACAATCGCCGTTACCCACTTGAGTCGTACTTCGATTTGAATGCAAACAAAACTTTTGCAGTAGGCAAACTTAACTTTGTATTCGGTGTGAGAATAATGAACTTGTTCGATAATATGTTCCTCACTCCTATATCAGGTGGAACAACCGATTTACCACAGTTTGCCGAATATGGCGTTACCATGGATAATCCGGGTTCCGACCCAACTCGTTTAAGTTACGTTGCTTCACCGTATAAAACGTATCGTAATACTCCCCGACAAATATTCTTCACTTTTGGCGTGGGGTTCTAATTATGAAAAAACAAGGATTAACAAAAGGTTTTAACATTATGATACTAAGCAATTTTCGCTTAGCAGTTGTATTTATGTTTTTTATGAGCTCGATGGCAGTGTATGCGCAGATTGATGCCCCTTTGTTGATATTCAACAGAGGTATGTTATGGCATTCGTTAAGCTACGCTAAATCGGGTCCCGGACATAATAACTGGAATCAATCAGGTCCCGCACTTGAATGGCCAGGTTACGACCCCAGTCTTGTGAACCAAAACATCGGAGGTACAGCAGCTCATCTTTCATCAGGCGGTTTTTATATCGGAGCGATGCGTTCCGGTGATACCGTTCTTGCGGTTGAGGATTGGGCTTTGTATGGCGGTTCTGTTTCGCAGGATGCAGCAGGTAAATACTTGGTTACCAAGCATTACAAAAAGAAATATTCAGGTGAATTAAATCACTTTAACGTTTATGCCGATGGCGAAGGTGAAGAAGTAGTTGTTACTGAATGGGAATATAACCCCAATTACATTCAGGTGAACGATTACGAAAGTCAGCTGCCGCTAAGAGTGCGCCGAACTGCACACCAATGGAGCGGCTCGAAACGTGATGAGAATTACATTATCTACGAATATGTATTTAAGAATATTGCGAATGAGATAAAAGTAAGTCATCCCACCCGCGTAATTTCGGATACGTTGTTTGGTTTCCGTGCGATGCTCACTTACGGTATTCATAATAATGCACGTGCTTGGCGAGTACTTAATCCTCAGTTAAGTGCCGGAGCCAGGAATACCAAGGTAAATTATGATGTTGCTACAAAAACGATGTATGGTGAAAGTTCAAACTACGGACTCTCATTGGTACTCGGGCGTGTAGTTAACGGTCAGCCCCAAGGTGAGTGGCTTGCCCCTGCAATGGCGGGTGTTAAGTTATTATATTCAACCCCTGACACAACTAAAATAGCTACACGTGTAGATATTAATAAAGTTGGTTGGTCGCGTGCCGAGAACTCACAAGATTTACAAGGTCCTTTTACAGGCGTTCCCGGAACTGCTCAGAATTATTACGAAATAATAAAAGACCCTGCCAAAGCATATCGTTTCATCAAATGGCCGTTCCAGCTTGCGGATTCAACATTCCAGAATGCGGACCGTAAGTGGAGTTTGATGTCGCTTGGTCCTTGGCATTTAGCCCCGGGTGACTCGGTTGTTATAGCTATTGCCGAAGTTGTTGACGGAATGGATTATTCGCTCGCTCTTAATAAAAATCTGTTCCCTAATCAGATTTTTACCGAAAGTTACACACGCGAATTTGTGCCTTCATTAAACCGAGCTCAATTAACTTGGGATAACAAAATGAAGCATCCGCTTGCACCTGCTTCACCCAAGTTTGAAGTGGGCTTTGGTGAATTAGCAGGTACGGTAACTAATCTGATTACCTGGGGAGATGAGAAAGAATCAGTTGTTGACCCTCATTACGGTGATAGAGATTTAGCTGCGTACAAGTTGTATCGTTCCGACTTTTTACCATTTGGACCATGGGTTCTGATAGATTCAATAAAAGTTGGCGATACCAAATATTACAATTCAGTAACCAAGAAATACACGTACATTGATAGTTTGGTTGCAATCGGAACCGGATATTATTATGCTCTTACGGTAATAGATACAGGCAGAGCATCGTGGCCTATCAACCCTGCGGCGCGTTTCCCTGAAACAAACAGCAATAGAGTAGTGCCAATGGAAAGTTCCATATTTGCCAATCGAACACAACGTCCTTTTATTGCTACCATACCCTCACCCGCAACAGCTGAGCAAGTGCTTGTTGTACCAAATCCGTTTGTGCTTGGTGAAGGCAGTGGGCAGCCCGGTGCTGAAGATCAAATTCAATTTGTAAATGTACCCAACCCTGCTACAATCCGAATTTACACCATTCGTGGTGATTTGGTTAAAACACTTGATGTAACAGCGGGTTCGGGCGGTGTGGTAACATGGGATCAAGCAACCGATTACGGACAGTTTGTAGAAAGCGGTGTGTATATATTCCATGTTGATTCGCCTACCGGTACTAAGGTTGGTAAATTTGCAATTGTTAGATAGGTAACAGAAGTAAAGGAATTTTATGAAAAAGATTGTTATGATACTACTGTTACTGAATTGTATAATGGTAACAGCTCAAGATTTCAAAAAAACAGGAACTGCAGGATTTACATTTTTGCAGATTCCTATTACTGCGCGCACGGCATCGCTTGGCGAAGCATCAGTTGCACTTGCTGATAACGAAGCAGCATCGTTGTTTATCAACCCTGCAGGGCTTTCGTTTGGCACGCAATCGCAGTCGTTTTCCGCTACATACGGAACTTGGTTTGCTGATATTAAACAGTATGCCAGTTCTTATTCAATAAGTGGTGCATTCGGCACTTTCGCCGTTGGCGCCATGTATATGGATTATGGCGAAATGACAAAAACGAAAAAGACTCCCGGTGCAAAGTTTTATGATGTTCTCGGAACGTTTAACTCTTCGGCACTTGCGCTTTCGGCAGGATACTCCAAACGATTAACCGATAAGTTTTCGTTTGGCGTTTCACTGAAGTATGTACGTGAATCCATTGATGAATACAATGCCTCGAACGTAGTGTTTGATGGTGGTGTACTTTATTACACAGGTCTGCGAAATTTACGCATTGCGGCACTGATTCAAAATTTTGGTACAGAAGCAAAGTTCAAAAACGATCCTTTCAAAATGCCCTCGATTCTTAAACTTGGGCTTGCCGATGAAATACTTGGCGGCTATGGTGAAGATTATCGTGTTACGCTTATTGCCGAAGCTCTGCATCCCAATGATGGTGATGAGAGAGTGAATGCCGGTCTGGAAATATCGTACCAGGAAATGATAACACTTCGTGGCGGATATAAGTTTTTCTATGATGAAGAAACCTACAGTTTTGGGTTTGGGTTTAATCCTAAACTCCAAGTACCAATTGTATTGGATTTCTCGATGGCTAATTACGGCCGACTCGGAGATTTATTCCGTGTTTCAATTCAATTAGGTATGATGTAGGAGCCGCACCATGAAAAAGTTATTAGTAATTTCTTTACTGTTAGTTGGCTCCGCTTTTGTTTCTGTGCACGCACAGGAGTTAAGTGCCATCCGTGGTTACGGAAACTATAATATTGCCCAAGGGTTTAACGACGGAGTAACCAAAGCTGAAGGAGCCGGTTCAGGATTTGAACTAAGGTTTAAGTTAAGTGAAATGTTTGATATAGGACTTTCGGGTGCTTATCATACATTAAAAGTTGAACAACCAAACGCAATTACCTTGTGGAAGTGGGATTTCTGGGAAAACAGAAATAAAAATTCCATTGCAAGTGATTTATTGAACCCGGATTTATCTGCTGATATTTCTTCGGCTCAAAGGATGGAAGAGTATCCCATACTCCTCAGTGCACGAGCTAACTTTGAGGTAGCAGAAGGTTTAGTTGTAAGTCCTGTTGTGGGTGGTGGCGTGCTCTTTTTTGTTCGCTCGTTGGATATCATCGAGAAATGGCAGAGAGTGTATCCAACTACCGGTTACGTTTTTAAGTACGAGTATAAAAACTTCGCACCCAAAAAGACCGGTAACCCCTTGATAGCCATAGGTGGTTTTGATATCAGCTATGCGTTCTCAGACATTGTAAGTGTTTATGGCTCGGGCAGATACCAGTATTTTGTGCCCACCGATAACACCATGGGTTATAAGGCATTGCCATACGACGCCGTTCTTCAAGGTTCAATTGGATTAGAATTTAGGTATTAAGATTTATGAAAAAAATAGTTTTATTAACGATTCTCACCTTATCCACTTTGTTGATAGCTCAACAAACGGATAAAACAATTAAAGCAGGAGCCGGGGTTTCGTACCTTGCTCCAACTGCAGAGTTAGGCAATAGATTTTTATCAACACCGGGATTTTATCTCAAGGTGGGTAAGTCTATTTCCGAAACTTGGACGTGGTCAGGCACTGTAGAGTATTTCAAATTCGACAAAATTAATAGTGATATGGCATTTGTTGAAAACTCCTACACTATTGGTGCCGAACAAAAGAAAGTGAAAACTTCTCTTACTGGTTTGGATATGTCGCTTACCGTTGCCGGTGTGTCAGTAGTTGCAGATTACAAAGTATTTGATGCAGGTGTATTGCACGCTAACCTTTCAGGTGGCTTTGGCATTTATAACTGGGTGTATCAAAGAGCCGCTTATGTTGATTCGGTTTTTTATATTAACGGTGCTACAAAAACAGGCGTTGATAAAATCGATGCTCCTGCAATATCTCAAAAAGATTGGAGCGGAGGATTCCGTCTTGGTCTTGAGATAGTTGTTGATATCTATGGACCTCTTAAATTTAACGCTGCGGCTTATTACAAAAACATAATAGCCGAGTTATTTATGTCGCTTAAACTTGGTCAACAAAACGTTGCTTCATTTCAGATGGGCGAGTTTACCGCTGGGGTAAGCGCTGAGTTTTAGAAACAGTAGTTCTAGTACATTTTTAGTTAACCAATCTCCCGTGGGAATTCACGGGAGATTTTTCATTATTATAGAGAGTATGCTATGAATAAATTTATGTTAACATTTGCAATGGTGGCACTTATGCTTGTATCAGCATTTGCTCAAAAACCCGTGGAAGCGGTTAGAGGTGTATGGCTAACCAATGTGGATAGCGATGTTTTAAACAGTCGCGAGAATATTAAGCAAGCTGTTGAGCGTTGTTACAATGCAAAAATCAATTCGATTTTTGTGGTTACTTGGAACAAGGGATATACACTGTATCCAAGTGCAGTTATGAAAAAGACGTTTGGTGAGGAAATAGATCCGCTTTATGCGGGAAGAGACCCACTGCAGGAGCTAATAGAAGAAGCTCACAAAAAAGATATTAAAGTTATAGCTTGGTTCGAATACGGTTTTGCCTCATCGTTTAAAGAAAACGGTGGCAAAATACTAGCCAAGTTCCCCCATTGGGCTGCAATTGATAATAAAGGCAAACTTGCTACAAAAAATAGTTTCGAGTGGATGAACGGATTTTTACCTGAAGTGCAGGATTTTATGCTTTCGCTTATTGCAGAAACAGTGCGCAATTACAAAGTTGATGGAATACAAGGCGATGACCGCCTTCCTGCAATGCCCTCGTTAGCAGGGTATGATGACTACACAGTTTCGTTGTATAAAAAAGAGCACAACGGAGCTGAACCCCCGCACGATTACAAAGAAAGTGCATGGGTTCAATGGCGCGCCGATTTAATGACCGATTTTTTAGGTCGCATATACGATACGGTAAAAACAATTAACCCCAACTGCTTAGTTACCATGGCTCCTTCCATTTACCCATGGGCTAAAGAAGAATATTTACAGGATTGGCCTGAGTGGTTGAAACGTGGTTGGGCTGAGATGATTTTACCACAGTGCTACCGCTACAATATGGATGCTTACAAAATTGTTATAGATGATATATACGACCATCAAGTGAAAGCAGAATTTGCAAATCGTGTGTTCCCCGGAGTATTGTTAAAAGTAGGAAGCTATTACCCCGATGAAGAATTTTTGCGTGAAATGATTGCATATAACCGTAAACGTGGTGCACTCGGTGAAGTGTATTTCTTTTATGAAGGATTAAAAAAGTATCCGGAATTGTTTAATAATTTATACGGCGAACGTGCAACGTTTCCAAATCTCTTACACAAAAAATAATTGATAGATAATAAAATAGAAGTTTATGAAAAATAGAATTTATTTAGTTGTAGTAACCATGTTGCTATTGTTTAGCTCGACTAACACCTTAGCGCAAAAAAAGGAACTCCGCGGCATTTGGCTTACCAATGTTGCAAGCACGGTGATGAACTCAGATAAGGGCATTGCCGATGCAATGGATTTGCTTGCTCGTAGTGGTTTCAACGTGGTTTTCCCGGTTGTTTATAACGATGGTTATACTCTCTACCCAAGTAAGGTGATGCAGGATTTATTTGGTACACCCATTTATCCAGCTTCGTTTTTCCAGAATCGCGACCCCCTTGCCATTATTATACGTGAAGCACATCGTAACGGCATGGAAGTTATTCCATGGTTCGAGTATGGTTTTGCCGATCAGTATGGCGATTCTGTGAGTCACATTGTGAACAAGTTCCCCGAGTGGCGTGCACGTGATTCAAAAGGGAAGGCATTGGTTAAAAATTCCTTTTATTGGTTGAACGGAATAAATCCGCAGGTGCAGGATTATATGCTTTCGTTAATGATGGAGGTTGTTCGCAATTACGACATAGACGGCATACAAGGCGACGATCGTTTCCCCGCACAACCTATTGAAGGTGGTTACGATGCATACACCATCCAGTTATACAAATCTGAAAACAATGGTGCCGAACCTCCAAAAAACAATACCGTGCAATGGCAGCAATGGCGCGCAGGTAAATTGAATGCGTATTTCAAGCGCGTGCGTGATAGCGTAAAGGCCGTAAGTCCGCATTTGATTATATCAAGTGCCCCCTCGCAATACCCATGGGGTTATAACGAGTATTTGCAGGATGCTAAAACATGGCTTGAGCAGGGGACCATTGATAATTTTATACCTCAGTTGTATCGCTACAATCTGAGTGGTTATCTTGGTGAAGTTTCGGCAGTGTATAATTACTTACCTACAAATAAGCGTGATATCTTTTTCCCGGGTATCCTTGCCAAGGTAGGTAGCTATACTATTGACGTACCTTATTTTGCCTCGGCAATTACCGAAAATAGGAAACGCAATATCAATGGCGAAACGTATTTCTTTTACGAGGCATTGCGCGCAAGGGATTCACTCGCAGATACATTGAAAAACTTTTTTTACAAAGAACGTGCACTGCTTCCGTATCGTGGTGGGTTTGAACGCAGACCCAAATCAATAATTCTGCAAGATTCAACTGCTTCAAATGTGTTAACGGGAAGTTGGACCTACCAAGCAGCATCTCCGGGTTTTGTTTTGGGTAGCTATTGGAATATGACTTCCACAACGTATTCTTCACTTGAGTATAAGCTTGATGTACCTGCCGATGGCTGG
>CALKUG010000168.1 GCA_937996765.1 uncultured Ignavibacteria bacterium | reverse complement strand
AGTGCTGCTAAACCGCTATGAGTTCTAGAAAGTACGGCAAAATTACTCCATACGTTTTGTGAATCGCCGCTCTTTACCTCGATAATTTCGTTAGCGTATTTAATTATTGCCCGAGTAACCAATTGCTCTAAGGTGGGATTTATTACAGCACGAGTTTTGCCTTCTATTTCAACTTTTTTCTTAAGAGCAAAAAGCAGTTTTACGGGATTGGTGTTAAGCACGGGTTGGTTCTGTTCGCTTCTGCCGCAAATTGTCTCGGTGTTTTTCGGAGTTGAAACAAAAAGTTGCTTGGCAAGACTCACGGTTGACTCGACGAATAACTGTTCTGTTAAAAGATTTATTAACGCGGCGAGTTGAGGAACCATACGGAAACTATGTGGAAATTGAATAGTTTCAGAGTTGCCTGTTTTTTCCATTTCACCGATGGTAGAACTAAATACGGTAACATCCGCATCGCGAAAACGATAAATACTCTGTTTTGGATCTCCGACGATAAATAAATTACTTCCTGCAGGTTGACCTAAATCTGTTTCTATAAACATTTTGAAGAATTCGAACTGAATTTTATCGGTATCCTGATACTCATCTATCATTATAAACTTAAGGCGGCTTTTGAGTATGCTCTTTATACTGTTGGCACTCTCGGAATTGCTGAGGAACAATTTGCGAGCAAGTAGTATTAAATCAGGGAAATCGAGATACCCGAGTTCGCGTTTGCGGTGTGAATATTCTGCCAATACCCAAGCGGTAATTTTCATAAGCTTGATGCTAAATAGTATTGCCGGTACTGAATCGGAAGAGAGAGCTTTTAGATCAATTTTTTGTAAGCTTTTCTCTGCTTCAAAAAACCGTGTTGCTTTTTCTGTGAGTTGCTCACCTCGTGCCAAGAACCTTGTTTTGAGCAGAGTGTTTTTTCCTTTTCCAAATAAAACTGAACCCTTCTCTCTTATTTCTGCTACAAGGTTAATTTTTTCCTTAAAAGAGAGATGTGTGTAATCAAGCACTTGTTGAGGAACGGTTTCAACATTTGCGGGTGAGTGCTCTTTGCAATATGCCATAAAACTCAAAAAACATTCAATGTTGTTTTCGTAACAAATCTGAACGATATGCTCCGCCCGTTTTTGGATTTTTTGCGTAACTGGTTGTAACAAAGCTATGTGGTCGAGTTGTTCAATGTGTTCTTTTTGCTTTTTTGGTGAATCTTCTTCACCGAAATACTCACCATAAATACGTTCGAATTCTTTGCGTTTATTAAACAGCGAGAGGAGAGCGGTGTTAAAATTCTGCTGTGAGCCAAATATTGGAGCGATTTCGCGTACCAAAGATTTAATGGGACTCCCCTCCTTGGAGTGAAGATTGAGTAATTCATCGAGTATATTATCAATAATCTCTCGTTGCTCGCGATTGGAGACGATAGTAAAATTGGCATCAATCTCAATTTCGTGAGGAAACTCTTTAAGCAGTTGTGTGAAAAACGAATCAATGGTGCTTATAACAGTAGGGTTTATTCCTTCACGAATTTCTTTAAGTTTTGCGATTTGTTCAATATCGGTTTGAAGGGCAGAATTTGAGAGTTCATCAATTTCTTCTTCGATGATGTCAATTATTCTTTCTAATATCTCGGCCGCCGCCTTTTTTGTAAAAGTAATGGCTAAACATTCATCGGGTTTAACATCGGGGTTTTGCAGCAAAATTTGAATGAATCGCTCGGCGAATACTTTGGTTTTACCCGCACCTGCATTGGCTGTTACTGCGATATGTTTATCTGTTGCGAGCGCACTTTGTTGCTCGCGAGTAAGATTTGCTCCTAAGCTCATGATATGTCCCTAAAGTTGAATTGGAAGTTGAATTACAAAAACAGTTTTTCCTGAAAATGATTCTTCTAAAATAATGCTTCCGCCAATTGTTTCAAGGAATCGTTTGGAAATTTTTAATCCGATTCCCATTCCCGATTGTTTTGTTGTGAAACTTTTGTCGAAGATTAATGCTTGATTTTCTTCTGCAATGCCCGAACCATTATCGGTTATGGTGATATTATACAACTTTTCAGATCGGTTAACATTGATGGCAATGGCTACTGCACCTGCTTGTATTGAGTTGCGAATTAGGTTGATAAACACGCGCTTTAAATGAGAAGTATCTGCGAGAACATTCATCTGCTCTTGCGGTGCAGTGAGTGTAACCGCTGTTGCGGGAGTGTTGTAAAGTGTTACGATTTCATCAAGAAGTGACAGCAAATTTATTGTTTCGAGCGAAGGACTGGGCATGCGCGCAAAGCTCGAAAACTCGGTTGCAATTCTACTGAGAGTCTCTATTTGAAGTAAAACTGTTGTAAGAACTTTATTCATCAACTCATCGAAATTCTCGCGCTTGTCTTTTGCGGCACTCATTAAATGTTGTACGCTTAACTTCATAGGAGTAAGCGGGTTTTTAATTTCGTGTGCAACTTGTCGCGCCATTTCCTTCCAGGCATTCTCTCGCTCAAGTGAGGCAATATCTTCCTGACTTTTACGCAGCTCGGCAGTCATGGTGTTAAACCCTGCAATGAGCTCGTTGATTTCACCGCGTCCCGTTTCCTGTAATTCGATACTTAAATCACCATGTCCAACAGACTTAGTTGCATTAGTAAGCCGTCTGATTGGGTTCGAAATTTTGTTCGCTAAAAAATTGCCCGATAGGGTGATAAGCAGAATTGCAAACGAATACACTCCAAACAAAAACACATCGAAATCCACTGTTGAGAGTCGTGTATTAGTAATATTAAGTAGGGTGGGAACGGCAATAACAAAGGTTTCGCCGTTGACATTGAGAGATGAATACAAAGTTGTGCCAGTTAATCCATCAACGGTATCGGTGGTAACAAAACTGTTATTCCCCGCTTCTAACAACGCTTTGATAACTTCGTCGGGGAGCAACTGAGGGAAAAGCGACTCGCCGGTTATTCCGTTGTAAGAAGAATAAACTGCTTTTGTGTTTTTGTATCCGATAAAAGCAGTGCTTGTGAGTCGTGCTGATTCTGAGAATAATGTTGTAATAACTGTATCGCCTTCCCCAAGCAAATTGATGCTTTGCTTTATGGCTTTTGCGCGTTCGTTTAGTAATTCGATACTATTTTCCCTACTCTGACTTTCAACATTGGTTCTATTATACATTGCCAATGCGAGCAGTGGTATTATACTTAACAATAAAAACGAAAACAGTAGTTGCGATTTGAAAGAAAAGAGTTTTTTAACCTGCCGTTTTAAATCGTTGAGAAACAAGATGATATAATAGAGGAGTATAAAAATACTGTGAATGATAAAGAGCTTAAAAAAGTTAAAAAAGACTCTCGAGAGTTCTTTTTCAGGTAGTGCAACCGCTGTAATGAGCTGGGGAGTTGAGCTGTTTGCACTTTTATTAAAATAGACAAATAGTTGGAATGGCACGCCGGCTTGCGTGAGAGTGAGCCATTTGTCGCTTTTACCTTGTTCGGGTAACTCCATTATTTGTGTGAGTTGTTCGTTATTGGGGTAGAATGTTCCAAAGCCCTTTTTTGAGTTGGGGGTTATGGAGACAATACTTATTTTCCGCTCATCTACGACGGAGTTTAATTTCATTCTGCCCGAAGCAAAGTATGCGGGAGCAGGTTGCAAAAACAATGCGGCTTCATCGTACTCAACGGTGGCTAATATGTATGCAACAACACTATCGCCTTTTTGTAAGGGTGTGTAGCCCACGGTAACTGTACCTTCGCCGTTTGAGTTAGCCATTTCGAGAAGTGTAACATCTTGTTTGATGAGCTCGGAAAGTAGAGAATCTTTTCCTGCACTTGTTTCAACAGATGTGGAAAACGAACCAAGAGGAATAAGTGAGGAGGAGAAAACCCCTACATACGCTTTTAGTTTTTCGGAGCGAAGCGGACTATTGCTCCATGCCGCAAAACAGAATGCGTTGTGATCCGGTGTTTTGCTTTGGATTTCCGTGAGAAGTGAGGGATCGCTTGATGCTTCATCCAAAGTTTGTATAACAAGAAAGTTAAGCAAGTTCTCATCAGGACGGTTGAGCTCTAACGCTGTTTTTTTTAGGGATTCTTTTTCGATTTCACCATTAAAAACAATAAGCAATATTATGGAGAGCACAGAGCTAATTGCTAATACCTGAAGTACCAAGTATCTTTTTTGGAATTGATAACGTATAACGAGAAATATGCTGAGCCACAGCCCTGCAAACAATACTACGAGATATGGAAGCGGAATGAGTTTTTCGCCAATAACCCCATAGTAAAACAACGGAATAACTATAACGCTTGATAATGTTATAATTCTGCGATGCTTCTGTGATGGAAAATATCTTTGAAAATCTTTAACTACCGGAAGTACCAACGATACGGTAAATAGTAAAACCGAGGCGGTAAGCAATAATGCTGAAAGATTCATTACACTTAATACGAGGTTTGGCAGAATATTAGAATCGTTGAAATACGGTAGTGTTGAATCGAATATAAAACTGCGGAGGGCGGATGCCAATCCCCGGAATGCGGGGGGAATGAGCAATAGCAAAAATGATTGTAGAATAAGTCCCGGTTTACTGAGGGAGAATTCAGATCTATAAAAACCCAAACTGAGCCGGAATCCGTAGAGGAAAATTCCGAAAAAGAAGATGACCGTTATAAATAGTTCAATAGGCGAACGAACGATACCTGCTCCAAATACCGAAGAAAAATACTGGGGGTCGCTGAGAGTATTGTGCATATAGGTGGTGGGAATACCTAATACAAAAAGCAGTATGCGCAAAGCAACAAGAACAATGGCAACACCGATAAACTTGACTATCCGATGCTTGAGTAATCGTATTGCCGGTAGCATCAAAATTAAAACAACGAGTGCTGTTGCTAACCATTGTATCGAAACGGTTAAACGGAAAAACTCATCAATTTCCGTTAGTCCCTGCCTTAGCGTTGGTTTTTGAAAATTAATAACACCAATGTTACGCCCACCGCTTGCCTTGATCCCAAAACCGGATTCTCTGCCATCTTTTGTAATTTTTGCAGTTTCTTTGTAGAGTACGGTTACATTCGTAAGGAGCAACTCTTCTAACTCGCTTTCAAAACTGATAGAGTTTTCGGGACCCGAAGCCGGAATGTAATGTTGCTCCAACATTAATCCCGTTGCAATAAATAATTGATTGCCATTGCGATTTAGGGTCTGGATGTGAACGAGATAGGTGGCACGCGGTGTACTGTAAAAAGCTTCTGTTTTTGATTCAGCGAGAAGTTGCTGCATTTTGGTAAAACCAATAAACGAGCGGTTATAAGAGAGCGGATTGCCTGTGGTGTCAAAAACCGTAAAAAAAACTTTGGTGCTTGTTGTGGGGTTCTTGCCCTTTGTTACCGATGCCGCTACACTACCGGATTCCGTTTGAAGAAGCTTCTGCTTTTCTTGAAAAGCTACCAGACCCTTTTGTGTGAGATCTTTAACTTCAGAATCTAAATGTACGGCTCGCTGTTTTTTAAATTCTTCTGTTTTAGATGTGCTGTAGAATTGGAGGAGAGGGTTTGAAAGTAGTAATAATATGAGAGTGAGGAAGTAAAATTGTTTGCTTTTAATATAGGTGAGCACTTTTGTTTTCATAGCAGGAGGGGTTCCGCTACTTCACGGAGAATTGGGCAATTTTCCACTCGTTGCCCTGTTGCCTTAAGCTCACATACACTTTGGCAGTTTCGCGTTTACTTTTGCTTTCGTACAAAAGTTCGCCAATGGCATAAGGGTTGCTTTCGCTTTTGATTTCGGTAAATTTGAAGGCGATAGGGCGATAACCCATAAAAAAATCTTCGAGTATGTAATACGATTGATTTACGGAAAAATATCCTTTAACTCCGAAGAGCGAGAGATATGTTTGCTCGGTGATGTGTTTGGTGAGTAACTCGATGTTGGAGTTGAGTATTCCGTTTTGAATCTCTGAAAACACACTGCTTGGTTGCCCTTGTGGGGTTAAGGGTAGCGGGTCTGCTTTGCTTGGGGAACTGAATCCTTGAGCTGTTAGCAGTATTACCAAAATCAGGGTTAAAAGGTTCGTTTTCATAGTTGTTCAAATTTACGCAGAAATGGGGAGAATCACCACTTATTCCGTGGTGATTCTTCCCGAAGGTTTTTGGAAACTATTGAGCAAGTTTTGCGCTTTCCAACACTCGTTGTTGTTTTGCGGGTTTAAGGTCTATAACACCTTGAACTGTTTGATATGCCCAGTCGAATACTACTCTATCTTGTGTGATTGAAGTAATCCGAATTTTTGCAAAGTGGTTGTCGAATGTCCAGATTACGTAAGTGTGACCAACATAAGCGCGAACCGATTTTGCAGTTGCCCAGCCGCCCGAAGGAGCGTAAGGGATGTCGTATAAGTCGCCAGTTTGTCCCATGCTTTGAATATCTGAATCGTTGTAAACATTGAGCCAGAATGCACCGTTTTCGTTTTCGAAGAAGAAATCGGTCTGTTTGTCATCGTAGGCAACCACTACATCAGCACCAAATACATACCCGGAGGTGTTAGGATAGCGTAGGTAATCGAATATTGCGCGTCCGTATCCTTCAGGGCGAGGTGTTGTATATGCCTGCTCTTTGGAAAGATTACTCTCGTTGCCCGAGAAATCGTATGCGGCAACTGCGTAGTAATATGTTTTACCGTTTCTTACGCCTCTATCGAAGAAGCTGTTTCCCGATGTTGAACCGATGAGCTCGTAAACTCCGTTGTACCGGTCGGATACATAAACATTGTATCCTGATATGTCATCTTCCCAGTTGAAGCGCCAGCGAATTTCAACCTCGCGATCGCCGTTTATTACATAAACACCACGTGGTGCCGAGGGTTCGTCGTAGTCGTAATAGTCGGGTCCGTAGATCCAATCGCCTTCAATTCTGCATCCTTGTAAAAGAACTGCGAAGAGTGTTATTGCGGTGAGTAATGCTAAGCGTTTCATGACTTTTATCCTTTCAGTTGAACTTTCACTAAGTACTGCAAGTTGAGTGCCAAACCAAAAAAGTTGAAAATCGGAGGATTTTGAAGGGTTTAAACAAAAAAAGAGTGTACACAATTGTGTACACTCTTTGAGAATTTGTACAAGAAAGGGGATTAAACGGCTGAGTAGGTTCCGTTTACGTATATTTTACCACGATTTACAATTCCAAAGGGTTTACCTTTTAGAGTGCTACCATGATAAGGTGAGTTACGCGATTTACTCTTGAATTTGTTGATATCTACCACCCATTCTTCATCGGGGAAGAATAAGGAGATATTGGGCTCTGCACCAACTTCAATTTTAGGAACTTGCATACCGAGTACCTTGCGAGGATTAACTGCAAGTTTTTCGATAATTTGCTCAAGTGTGAGTACACCTTTATGATACAACTCAGTGAAAATTGCGCCAAGCATGGTTTCCAAACCGAGTATGCCGTTAGGGGCATATTCAAATTCGTTCTCTTTTTCTTCTAAGGAGTGTGGCGCGTGGTCGCTGGCAATTACATCTATAGTACCATCGCGGAGACCTTCGAGCATTGCGGCGACGTCTTCTTTGGTTCTGAGCGGGGGATTCATTTTATAATTGGTATCGTATTTTGCAAGCATTGAGTCGTCGAATGTGAAATGGTGAGGTGCAACCTCGGCGGTAACTCTAATACCGCGTTTTTTTGCATCGCGGACTAACTGCACTGCACCTTTGGTTGAGATATGTGCGATATGCAGTTTTGCACCGGTATATTCAGACATAAGAATATCGCGCATTACTATAAGGTCTTCGGAAACGGAAGGGAGTCCGCTAACACCAAACAGTGTTGAGTTGAATCCCTCGTTCATGTTTCCATCCATAAGTGAGGGATCCTCGCAATGCTCAATAATAGGCATATCGAACATTTTTGCATATTCCATTGTGCGGCGGAGGATTTGCGCGGTTTTAATGGCAACACCGTCATCCGAGAATCCAACGGCACCTGCATCGTGCAGTTCTGCCATAGGTGCGAGCACTTCTCCCTCGCGGTTAACGGTGGCTGCTGCTATTGGGAATACATCAACTGCGTGACGCACAGCTTTTTGCTTAATGAGTGTTACTACTTGCTCTGAATCTATACAAGGGGTGGTGTTGGGCATACAAGCAACTGCGGTAAATCCGCCGGCTGCTGCTGCGTTGCATCCTGTTTCAACGGTTTCTTTATCCTCACGACCGGGTTCGCGCAAGTGCACGTGCATATCAATAAACCCCGGTGAGGCAATTGCTCCGTTGCACTCAACCACATTTGCATCGCCTTCGACGGGGGCTGCACCGATAAATGTGATAATATTGTTTTCGATCACAATGTCGGCTTTTTGATTTGTTGATGTTGCGGGATCAACGATGTGAACATTTTTAAGTATTGTTTTCATGGGTTATTGCTCCGAATTCTGTGTGCCAAGTAAATAGAGTACTGCCATACGAACAGCAACACCGTTGGTTACTTGCTCGAGGATTATTTGTTTATTGCCGTCGGCTAC
>CALKUG010000167.1 GCA_937996765.1 uncultured Ignavibacteria bacterium | reverse complement strand
CAGCATATTCAGGTATAAGTTCTCTTCAATTAAATGAGCCAGTGCCTTCAAATGATAAAACACTCGAAACGGGGCTAATTACAAGTGCGGGAATTGGAGCGGTTTTAACTGGTTATGTTGCATTTTTTGGTCCTTTAGCTCCGTTTATATCCTTTGGTGCTGCATTAACGGGTATTGGAATTCCTATCGCCTTGATAGGTGGTGGGGTTGCTTACGGTTTATCGAGATTCAGAAATAAAAAACACGCAACCTCACAATTGATGTATGCTGACTTCATAAATGAATACAGAGAATTCCTGTTTGAAAGTAGTATAAAAAATGGTGTGAGGAGCAGAGTAGATTTCATGAATCAAAAATTTATTGAAAAGTTATTAACAACGTTTATTGAACTAAAATATAAGTCATTTTCAAAGATTGATAGAGATAATACTATTACGGAAATAGAGAGAATTAAGGATGAGCTAATTAAGGCAGGTTATTTGGACAACAATACTCCGTCTACAATAAAGTTAATAAATTAAATCATTCGTCATCAACGGTGCACTTATGATTGATAAAATTAAAAAGTACATCTCCGAAAATCCTTGGGTGCATTATATGCTTTTGCCGGTGTATTTGCTTTCAGCCGGAGTTGCTATTTATATAGTTCTATTATTGATTGTACTTAGTTTTTTCACAGGTAACATAGTAGCAGGAGGTTTGTTGATTATCGGTGTAGCAATGATTAATCATTACGACAAGATTCTAAAATACAAAAAACAGCAAAAGGAAATCGAAAAAGCTGAGCAGGTATTAGAGTTAGCAAAGGAGCGTAAGAGGTTAGATGCGTTGATAATTAAACCTTTTTCGTATTATGATAATCTACGTGATTTGGAGAAACAAAAGGGGAAACTTTCTAATTCTAATCCCGATAAGAAAAAATAAATATCGACGGGGAATTAGTGAAATCTGAGCCCAAAATTAAGCCTTTAAAATTTCTTATATTTGTTCTTCACTAAGCAATTGATAATCCTTTGAAAATGCTCTACTATGCAATTCAAATCTAAGCATCGGGAAGCGATTTTGGCGAGGTGTTTTTTATATTCTCAAGTGATTTGGCGATTACTTGGCGATTACTTGGCGATTACTTGGCGATTATCTGGCGATTTCTGGCGATTATCTGGCGATTATCTGGCGATTAGACTGTAAATAAATGAAATAAGTGATTCTGTTATGCAATTAAAATCTAAGCAACGGGTGAGTGATTTTGGCGAGGTGTTTACTTCGGAACGTGAGGTGAATGCTATGCTCGATTTGGTGAAGCAAGAAACCGAACGGATTGATTCCCGTTTTCTTGAGCCCGCTTGTGGTACGGGTAATTTTTTGGCTGAGATTCTGAATCGTAAGCTGGGTGTTGTGAACGAGCGTTATGGCGGTAAGCAACAGGATTGGGAGTTTAACGGGTTGGTTGCAGCAGGGAGCATCTACGGTATTGATATTCAAGCCGATAATGTGCGGGAGTGTCGCACACGCCTTTTAGAAAAATTTACCTATTCTTTCGAGAATCAGTTCCCTAAAGCCTCATCCAATAATTACCTCGATGTAATTCGTTTTGTGTTCGAGAGGAATATTCTCTGGGGCGATGCTCTGAGTTTAAGAACTCCCGAAGAGAATCATTC
>CALKUG010000166.1 GCA_937996765.1 uncultured Ignavibacteria bacterium | reverse complement strand
ACTTAGCAGGCGCCATTATATTCCAAAAGAATGTATGGTTCCAGTGTCCACCACCGTTGTTACGAACAGCAGCAGGGTATTTTGAAATTGAAGCAATCAACTCTTCGAGAGATAGAGATTCCATTTCATTACCGGCAACGGCATTATTTAAATTGTTAACATAAGCTTGATGATGTTTGCTATGGTGAATTTCCATAGTTGCCTTATCGATATAGGGCTCAAGTGCATCGTAGGCATAAGGAAGAGGGGCAAGTTCAAATTTACCCATGGTTATTTGTTCTCCGTTTTTCTGTTAGAATTAAACACCAAAAGATTCTCCGCAACCGCAGGTCTTTTTAGCGTTGGGGTTATTAAAAACAAAACCTCGCCCGTTTAAACCGTCTGAAAAATCTAATTCTGTACCCATTAAATAAAATAAACTTTTGCCGTCAATGTAAAGGGTAACATCTTTATCGCTAATTACGGTATCACCGTCTTTTTTAAGTTCGTCAAAACCAAGTGTGTAGGAAAGTCCCGAACAACCGCCTCCTTTAACTCCAATACGAAGTCCCCAAGAATCGGGAACCTTGTTCTCAGCTTTAATATTTTGTATTTGTTTAGCTGCTTTTTCGGTAATAATTATTTCTTGATCAATAGTTTGTTCGCTCATTTTTCTATCCTTGCTTACTTTGCGCTCTCTATAACAACTCTTTGTGCGGATGTGTTGTAAGTTTCATTGATTAATCTCCATGTTATTGGGGATAATTCAAGGAAATAACCTTTGTTTTTGAGTTCTGAAACCACAGAATCAGTAATAATCTCCAATTCCGTGAATCCGCTTTTAACATTTTTAATCTCTAAGTATCTCTTTACCGCATAAAAAACGTCTTTTCTGAAGACATTTGAATTATTAAATAGCTTGTAGTTTGCTTTGAAAAACTCCAAAAACAAATCAAGCTGAGAATTAATTAAAGAGATTTTAGCTTTCATATCCATATTAGTACAACCATAAGTTTATCGGTTAAGTTTCGTTAAAACGTTTAAAAGATGTTCGGAAAATAATGAAATTTCCTCTGGTTTGGAAAATCTCCCTACTCCGAAGCGTAAAGTGCTTTTACTGTCCTCGTCTGTCAAGCCAATTGCTCTATGAATGCGATTTGATTCAAACGAACCCGTTGAGCAAGCAGAACCCGTTGAGAGAGAAAAGTTGGTAAGTCCTTTCATTATATCGGAAGCATTAAATCCGGGAAAAGTAACATTCACATTACCCAAAATACGTTGCTCTAAAGAACCATTAATCTTAGTTTCGAAAGAAATAGCTAAAATCGCTTTGAGAAGCAATTCAGACATGTGACCCATATATGACAGGTCTTGCACGTCAAAAAGCTGTAGAGCCGTTCCTAAGCCTACTACGCTGGGTATATTAACTGTTCCCGAGCGTAATCCAAACTCCTGTCCGCCTCCTTCATTAAAACTTCCAATATACTTGTTGTTTTTACCATTTTTAATGTAAATACCTCCAATACCTTTTGGAGCGTATATTTTATGACCGGTAAACACCAAGTAATCAATACTATTTATAACATCCTTAAAATCAAACTTCCCAAATGTTTGAACCGCGTCTACCAAAAGAGGAACTTTTTTATTCTCAGTAATAATGGTGATTGCATTGAGGTTCTGAATGGTACCAATTTCATTATTCCCGTGAATAACACAGCACAGCAAGGTATTTGCATCTATGAGAGATTCTAAGTTAGTTAAATCTATAAATCCGTTTGAATCAACCGAGGCAGTTCGAACTTCTACACCAAATTTCTCAAAACTCTTTACAGTTTTATAAACCGCTGAGTGCTCAATTGCAGAAATCACCACGTTTGATTGCGGTTTAAATCGCTTTTCAATTACTGTACGAATTATCGCATTTAATCCTTCGGTAGCTCCCGAATTAAAAATTATTTCTTCAGTCGTACAGTAAAAGTATTGAGCGATGATGGATCTGTTAAATTCAAGTGCGGCAGATGCTTCTCTGCCATGGAAGGAAGAGCGGGAAGAGGGGTTGCCAAATTTGTGTGAAAAAAAAGGCAACATACTTTCCGTAACCCGAGGGTCAACGGGAGTAGTTGCCTGATAATCTAAATAAATAATATTGTTCAACTCTTATTTAAGAGTGCTTTTTATAAATTCAACTATTGGCGTAAAGTAAATACCAAAAATTACTACCGGTACACTGAATAACAACAAAATTCCGTTTTCGGGCACAGTGAGAGTATATTTTTTGGAATCATCACTACGCATAAGAAACATATGTCTTACAACGCGAATATAGTAATAGAGCGCGACCACGGAGTTTAGAAGAAATACGATTGTTAACGGAATCATTTTGGCTTCTAACATAGCCATAACAATGTAGAACTTTCCAATAAATCCTGCGGTAGGAGGCAAACCTGTCAACGAAACTAAAAATATTGTTAACGCAACACCAAGTAGCGGCATTTTGTAGCCAATTCCGTTAAAGCTTTCAATAGAATCACTGCCCGTTTTATTAACCACATAAACCACTGCCACAAAAGCACCAAGATTCATGAGATAGTAAAAGAAGAAATAGTAAAGAATGGAAAGCAACCCTGAATCGGAAAGAACAGCCATTGCGGATAGCATATAACCAATATGAGCAATGCTTGAATATGCGAGCATTCTTTTAACACTTTTTTGACGCAAAGCCGCAAAGTTACCTATTGACATGGAAGCAATAGCCAAAACAGTGAATATTTGCTCCCATCGATATTGTTCTAACATAGTCCAAAAACCGTTAGAAGTAACATCAACTCTAAACACCTCTACAATGAAGCGAATCAGAACCATAAAGCCCGCGGCTTTACTGGTTACTGAAAGCATTGCGGTTATAACTGTTGGGGAACCCTCGTAAACGTCGGGTGTCCAGAAATGAAATGGAACTGAAGATATTTTGTACCCAATTCCAACAAGTATAAAAAACATTACAACAAAGTTAGTAATAGAGAACTTTGTTATATCAGAAAAATAGGTGTATGAATCGCTAATGCTTGTGGAACCGACTAAACCATAAAGAATCGAAATTCCAAAAAGCATTATACCCGAAGCAGAAGCACCATACAAAAGATACTTTAATGAAGCCTCGCTACTTTTAGGGTCTGTTTTCATAGAACCTGCAAGCACGTAAGAGGTTAATGATACAAGTTCTATAGAAATATAGAGTACTATGTAATCATTTGCAGAAACCATTAGCAACATTCCAAAAAGTGTTGCTAACAATAGGGAATAGTACTCACCGTGTCTTTCGCTAATTGCTTGAATTTCATCGGAGTACATAGAAAACACCACAATAAAAGTGGATCCAAACAAAATTAGTAGTTTGAAATAATTTGTAAGTGGTTCTACAGTTAAATAATCCTTTAATCCAACTGAATCAAGTCCGGCAGTTTGATAAAAACCGGTGAGTAGATAGATGGCAGCAGCAATTATACCAACCAAACTGATAACAGGTACCAATTTCAAAGCGGTTTTTTTCGAAGCCAGCAAATCCACGAATACTACAGCAGTAAATACAACTGCAATAACCAGTTCAGACCGAAGCATTGCGATATTATCAAAAAAGTATTGTAGCGACATAGTTAATTGCTCAATCCTTTTATTTCATTGGCGAATGGTTAATCAAATCCACCATAGCATTGACTGAAGTATTCATCATATTCAACAATAGCGAAGGATTAACACCGAGTATAAAAATTATGGCTGTTAGAGGTATTAACATGAGCAGTTCTCGTGCATCCAAATCTTTGAATTCACTCCAACGTTCATTAAATGGTCCAAGATATATGCGTTGCATAGTCCAGAGCATATATCCGGCTCCTAACAGTATTCCTAATGTGGAAATTACAGTTATGATTCGGATTGAATCTTGCGAGAAGGCACCCAAGAATACAAAACTCTCAGAAATGAATCCGCTGAGCCCTGGTAAACCGATAGCCGCAAAGAATGCAACCGTAACAAAGCCAGTGTATATAGGCATTTTAGTAGCAAGTCCACCAAACTCATCAAGTCCGCGTGTATGAGCACGGTCGTAAATAACACCTACAATTAAGAAGAGCATAGCGGTTATAGTACCATGGTTAAACATTTGCAGAATAGCACCTGAAATACCAATGGTGTTTAGAGCAGCCATTCCTAAGAGTACGTAACCCATGTGTGAAATTGATGAGTAAGCAATAAGCTTCTTGAAATCTTTTTGAGCCATAGCAGCGTAGGCACCATAGATAATGTTAATCATTCCAAATAGTGCAATCCACCAAAATACCGTTTTTGTGATATCGGGGAATATGGCATAGTTGATTCTCAAAATACCGTATCCACCTAATTTAAGTAATACACCTGCAAGGATAACGCTTATAGGGGTTGGAGCTTCAACGTGAGCATCCGGCAACCAGGTATGGAAAGGGAACATAGGAATTTTTATGGCAAATCCGATAAAAAGTAAAATAAAAGCAAACAATCTCAGATTTGAAGGATTTGTCATGGAGAGTATGCCATCTTGTGTAAAGTTGGCACTATTAGCCATTGCGATAAGGTTAAAAGTAAATACCTTTGTTCCGTTATACATTTCCTGTGTGCTCAAGTATAATGCAATCATACTCAAGAGAATAAACACAGAACCAAATAGTGTGTAAAGGAAGAACTTGATAGCCGCATATTCTCTGTTTTTGCCTCCCCAAATACCAATGAGGAAGTACATTGGGAGCAACATAAGTTCCCAGAAAATGTAGAAGAGGAAGAAATCTAATGCAACAAATACTCCCATCATACCCGTATTGAGGAGTAAAAATAATGCGAAGTAACCTTTTACAGATTTATCTATATTCCACGATGATATACCGGCAATTAGAGTAACAATGGCAGAAAGAATTACCATTGGCATACTTAATCCGTCTAAACCGAGGAAGTAATCAATTTTAATTGTGCCTATCCAACTTCCGCCTTGAATATTAATCCAAGTGAATTTCTCGACAAATTGTAGAGAAGATTCATTGCTGATACCCGGAAGTGAAAAATTGAATAACGACCACATAATTCCTGCAAGCACTACTTGTCCTGCGGATACGCCTATGGTGATATATTTCATCAATTTCTCAGAGGTGTTGGGTAATGCCAACACGGCTATCATACCGAGAATTGGAAGAAATGTAATCAGAGTAAGAAAAGGAAATTGTTGCATTACTTTATCCTTGTTTTCAGAAAAATCATTTTATTAAATGGTAACCAATAATACAAAAGCTATTATCAATGAGACAATTGCGTAAACAATATATGTTTGCACTGAACCGGTTTGGGTTTTACGGAATAAATAGCCAAACCAATCCGCTAATTTGGCTGAGAAATTAACCAAGCCATCTACAATATTTGTGTCAATCCAACCTATAACCATCGAGAATGCCCGAGTAATTGTAGCAACACCATTAACTACGCCATCAACTATAGTTCTATCGAACCAGGCTAAGAATCGAGCCAATAACAACGTTGGCTGCACTGCAATTACATCGTAGAGTTCATCAAAATACCATTTGTTATATGAGAATCGGTGAATTGGGACCATCCATTTAGGTAGGGGATCCAAAGAAATCTTTTTCCACTGGAAAATTGAAAATGCCAATAAAATTCCTATTCCACCGATGGCTAAACTCAACACCATAGATATAGCTTCTGCTGTGTGCATAGTGTGAGTATATTCTTCAGAATGAATAACATGATGTTTCCCGGCTTCGATCTGTTGATCGTAGGTTTTAGCTTCACTAATCATAAAATCAAAACGTGAAGATTCCGGTGCAACGGTCTGAGGAGTATTCACCCAATCCTTCAAGAACCAACCTGAATGACCGGCAATTGGGTTGGCTGTGTAAAAGATGAATGTTGTTAACAACGCCAAAACAATAAGAGGAATGGTCATTAAATATGGCGACTCATGAGCATGGTCGTATTTGTGTAAATTTCTTGGTTTACCATGAAAAGTGAGTATCACTAATCGGAACATATAGGTTGCCGTTAAAAAAGCTACAAAGAACCCAATAACTGTAAATAGATAATGTCCCGTAAGCATGCCAAAGGCAAGTGTTCCGGCAAGAACTCCATCTTTACTTAAAAATCCTGAAGTAAGGGGCACACCGCTGATAGCTAAAGTGAAAAATAAAAATGTGTAATAGGTAATGGGCATTTTTTTGCGAAGTCCGCCCATTTCACGGATATCCTGTTCGTGATGCATACCATGTATAACACTTCCTGAACCGAGGAATAATCCTGCCTTAAAGAAAGCATGAGTTACCAAATGGAAGAATGCGTAATTAAAAGCACCAACACCAAGTGCTAAAACCATATAGCCAAGTTGACTAATTGTAGAGTATGCGAGTACTTTTTTAATGTCGTTTTGAGTTATGGCAATTGTGGCAGGAATGATTGATGAGAGAGCACCAATTATTGCAATAGCCAATAAGGCATCAGCAGTAAGCATTGGGAATATTCTTGCTATTAAATACACACCGGCAGCAACCATGGTGGCGGCATGGATAAGTGCGCTTACTGGTGTTGGACCTTCCATAGCATCGGGTAACCACACATGTAAAGGGAATTGAGCAGATTTACCAATAGCACCTGCAAATAAAAGGAGTCCGGTAACGGTGAGCCAAAAATCACTATTAAAAGGTAAAACTCCTGAGTTTATAGCAGCAAAAACTTTATCGAAAGTGAATGTACCATAGGTAAGGAATATTATCATTACACCTGCAAACATTCCCAAATCACCTACACGGTTAACAATAAATGCCTTTTTGGAAGCGTCAGAAGCTGATTTTTTCTCGAACCAAAATCCAATTAAAAGGTAGGATGAAAGTCCCACCAATTCCCAAAACATATACATCATTAGCAGGTTATGAGTGAGTACAATACCAAACATGGAAAAGGTGAAAAGACCTAAGTAAGCAAAAAAGCGATTAAATCTTGGGTCGTTATGCATATATGCGATAGAGAAGTAGTGTACCAGCATAGAAACTGTTGACACAACAAAGAGCATTATTGCAGCAAGGTTATCGAATTTGATACCTAACTCTATTATTGTAGGATTTCCGGTAATCGGATTCGGTAGTGTAATCCAATTGCCAGCCCACACAAGAGCTACATCCAGTGCATAACCGAAGCGATAATCAATGAAAGTTGTTACTTTGTTTAATAACAGAATAACCGATAAAATAAAGGTTATGGTTATTATAGTTGTTTCAAAAATGTACGCATATTTAAGTTTCTTGCCGGTAAATAACGTAATTACAAACCCTACCAGTGGCAAGAACATTGCAATAAGTGCGAAGTATAACATCTGAATTTCGTTCATGCTACCTTAATCCTTAAGACTGTTGATTTCATCAACATTAACTGTTGTGAAATTCTTATAAATGTTCAGTACGATTGCCAAAGCAATAGCTGCTTCAGCCGCAGCAACTACAATTACAAATAATGTCATAATATGACCATTAACACCAAGATTCCCAAAGCGAGAAAATGCTACAAAATTAATCATCGAAGCATTTAATATCAGTTCAACACCCATGAGAATCATAACGGCATTTTTCCGTGTAACCACCGCAAATAACCCGAGGGAAAACAGGGTAACTGATATAAAAAGAAAATGCGACAGTCCGATTGAACTCTGAACTTCCATATTTATTTCCTCGCCAATGATGCGGCACCAATAAGTGCAGCCAATAGAAAAATTCCTAAAACAACATATAAAAGTGAATAATTGCCCATTAAGGCAAAACCAAGTGTCTTTAAATCAGTTTTTTGAGTTTGTTCAACAACTACTGTCCAATTTGTTACATTCACTGCTTTATAGAGAACTCCTGCAAGCAATCCAACACCTACTGTTGAAGAGATTACATAAACAGGGTTAGTTTTTACTGGTACGGTTGTCATATCAGATGTTAACATTACACCAAAAAGGAGTAGAATCAAAATACCACC
>CALKUG010000165.1 GCA_937996765.1 uncultured Ignavibacteria bacterium | reverse complement strand
TTATTTACCACAGGGTGTAAGAAGTAGTTAAAACTACCATTGTAATTAGCAGTACCATAACTTTCATCTATAAAGGAGGTAAAACTTCCTTCACCCGATTTTTGCACAAAGGATACCGGTAAATTTTCCTGAGAAACCGTATAACTACCACCCGAGACAACTGAAAGATAGAATTTTGTTAAATCGTTGTTGCTCGCTTCAACGGGAGTAAGAACTCCTGCCACATATCCAAACTTAACGGTAAGCGAACCGGTGCTAAGAACCAAACGATAGTTTGAAGGAACCACACTCGAAAGATTTGAAACAAGATTTCCTTGGGCATCTTTCCATTGAATATCAAAATATATTCTATGACTGCTTTTAGTTGCCGTAAAACTACCTGTAGAAGTTTTGGTTGTTAATTTCCATACATGGGTTCCTGATGAAATTTCTACAGGAATTGTTGCATAACTTCTACCTGTGGCAAACACCGTTGGTTGTGAACGATCCGCCGGGGCAGGACTAAATTGATTAGTGCTCCCTATTGGAATAGTTTGAACACTTCCCGAGGTGTTATTGTATCCGTATAATAAAAGTACATTGCCATTTTTTTTAGCGTAGATGCCATCAAGTACCGGGCTTACCGACTGTGCCACCACAAACGATGTGAGAAGTACTAAGGTTATAAGTAATGTTTTCATAGGATCTTGTTGTATTCTTTTTATAATTTCAATACAACAATAAAACAAAAAACGTACCAATGCATTTTTATTCATTTTGGTCTATAATCGCCACATGTTTCCCAACCAAGCCGTGTTTTTTTGAGACAAACAAGTGCTTTAAAACAAAAAAGACGTCCCAAATTGAGACGTCTTTTAACTAAATAAACTAAAGTGAGAACTTATTTACCAACACCCCATTTGGTAACAAATTCCAACATTTTTGCTTCGTCGTAGGATTTATCTTTTTCGAGGTCACCCGTACTTTGGCTTTGAACCAAGTTACCCGACTTATCTAAGACAAAGAAATGAGGGTATCCCGGAATCTTTGGATACTTTGAGAGTACCGCCTCGTTTTTGTTCTCTTTACTGTAATTAACCTTAAGTATTACAAAATTGCGTTCGAAAGCGGCTTTTACGGTGCTGTTGCTCTCGATATATTCATCTAAACGCTTACACCAAATACACCACTCACCGCCTACATCTAATAGTACGCGTTTATTGGTACGGGATGCCTCAGCAAGAGCCAGCTCTAAATCCTTAGCAGCATCGCGTGTTGGGTCGAATTTAGTTACGGGTTGGTAACTCTGTGCGAACAGTGAACCGACAAACATGGCAATCATAATTGCTGATATTTTCAACGTTTTCATATATTCGTTTCCTTCCTTACTGTATTCTTATACCCTCTGAATACGGATTTTGTTCCAATATTTCTTTTTCTCGAGGGTTTTTCTTTCTACCGAAACAAATTTACAAAAGATTCATTTAAAAATGACACAAATGTGTCATTTACCCGAGTAAATATTTTTTATATTTTTACCGCAGACATAATAACAGCAATGTACACCGGTAACCCCGAACCGGATTTGAGGAGTTGTTAGCCCAAGAGCAACTCCTCTTTTAATTTTAAACCTACTTTTACTAAGCAATTTTATTGTGCTCTTCCTGTTCTTAATTCTTTACCAAGGAGCTTTGCTCCGTACAAATCCTCTATTGCCTCTAAGATACCTCGTGCATCAACACTCACCGTGCGGTTCGCCTCTGTGGTGTAAATAATATTATTAGGTAAACTTTCGATATTGCCATCAAATGCCAATCCAACAATTTGAGCTTTTTTGTTAATAACGGGACTACCAGAGTTACCGCCCACAATATCGTTAGTAGAGATAAAATTGAGTGGGGTGGCTAAATCGAATTCCGCCGGTAATGCTTTCCATTTCTCTGAAAGATTAAACGGAAACTCGCCATCAAACGCATAATATTTATCTAAAACTCCGTAAAATGTTGTTTTTACGGGTGCTTTGGTTCCATTGTAACTATACGACGAAACCACTCCATCGGCTAAACGTAATGTAAATGTTGCATCAGG
>CALKUG010000164.1 GCA_937996765.1 uncultured Ignavibacteria bacterium | reverse complement strand
AATTGCGATACAGCCGCTTCCTGTTCCTATATCGAGAATTGTACCTGAATTATGAGTTTTAGCTGATTCAATAACCTGTTCAACCAAAAGCTCAGTTTCGGGACGCGGAATGAGAACAGATTCGTTTACTAAAAATTCCATTCCAAAAAATTCAACCTTACCTAAAATATATTGAATGGGTTTTCTTGTGGAGCGTTCAACTATCAGCGTGCGGTATTTCTCTGTTTCATCGTCGCTTAGAGGACGGTCGAACATTAAATACAAATTAAGCCGCTTACAATTAAGTACCGAGGCAAGCAAAAGCTCTGCGTTTAGCCTTGATTCCGGGACCCCTTTTTTCTCCAAAAAATCGGTTGAACGCTGCAATAATTCTAAAACTGTTTTCATGTTCCTTCTTTTACAATCACATTCGCAAATGTACAATTTTTTCTGCATCCTTTATCGGTTATTTCGGTTAGCACCACCAATTTAGGGGCTACATTACTTGTAGTTTTATATATTGCAGATTAACTTTTACACAGAAAATCAATGATAGATTACTCTTCAGTACAACGCATACTGATTATAAAGCTTAAAGGAATTGGCGACGTAATACTCAGCACAATTGTGTTAGATGATTTACGTGCACGATTTCCGAATGCTCGCATTGATTTTTTAACAGAGCCCCCTTCGCGCGTTGTGTTGGAACCCCTAAAGCAAATCAACCGTGTAGTTATATTGGATAAGAAAAAGACGTTTTCTGCTCTCACCACTATTCTCAAAGTACGCTTTGCTCAATACGATTTGGTTATAGATTTTTACGCAAACCCCCGAACAGCACTCATTACATTTTTAAGTGGCGCACCGCTACGTGCCGGCTTCCCGTATAGAGGCAGGTCGTACGCATATAATATTAAGGGTCCAGAGGAACGTGCAACTATGCACTCCGCGGCCTTGCACAGACACTTCCTGAATGTAATAGGAATACCTGCCTACTCTAATCGTTTATATGCAGGGATAACAGATGAGGCTAAGGTGTTCGCAAAACAATATTTTGCAGAGAAGAAACTCATAGATAAGAATGTGTTGATTGTAAGCCCCAGCGGTGGATGGGAATCAAAAAAATGCGACCCCGATATTTTTGCAAAATTTGCAGCTGCAATTTCAAATAAACACCATCTTGTTCCGTTAATTGTGTGGGGACCCGGTGATAAATCGGATGCTGAGCAAATACATCAATTGCTCACCGATTCGTTGTTAGCACCGGCTACTACCATATCAGAAATGGCAGCTTTGGTAGAGCTTAGTAAAGCTGTTATTGCGAACGATAGTGGGCCTATGCACATTTCGGCCGCAATAGGAACACCCACATTAAGCATACATGGACCAACCGACCCAAAGCTACAAGGACCATTTGGAGCGCAGCATTCTACAATTCGGCTCGATGAGCTTGAGTGTATTGGATGTAATTTATTGAATTGCCCAAAGAAACATGAGTGCTTCACTCAGCTTCCCGTTGAGCGTGTTGTTAAGGAGTTCGATGCAATGATTTCCGGAAAGCCGACCGGTAGCAATGTTTAAATGGCTGGAACATCGTTTAAAAGAATTGATAAATTGGTATCTCTATTTCAGATATGCCGCACCCAAAAATCTTCCTCTTCCGATAGTTAATTCATCATCCAAAATTCTGTTTATTCGGCTTAACAGAATTGGAGATGGCTTAATAACAACTCCCCTAATCTCAGCAGTAAAAACTGCTCTTAATCCTACTATACATTTATTGATGGATACCGGTTCGGAAAAAGCTTTTTTGAACAATCCACATATAGATAAAAAATTTAAGTTCCAGAAGAAGAACTCTGAGAATACCGAGTCCCAAGGCAGTAGCGAACATATCATTTCGCTTCTTGCTCAGGAGAATTATGACGTTGTTATAGATACGCATGATGATGTTTCTTCTACAGTCAATTATTTTATAACACAACTGAAACCTCGATTCTCCTTTGCACTAAAAAAGGAAAATCATTTACTTTTTACACATACAGTTGGGCGAGCCGAAAGCAGCAGCACTCATGTTCTTGCAAGAGTATTTGCATTAACTGCATTATTTGGAATAAAAACATCGCCACCACCGATTTGCTTTGAAGGTCACCTTTCCAAAAAAGAACAGGTGAAAAATCAAATCGATGCACTACTGGGTATATCGGGGACAAAACCATTAATAGGCATCAATATATCTGCAGGGAGCGAAGCACGCTTTTGGGGTATTGAACCCTATAGTTTACTCATAAATCTTTTGCGAAACTACGATTGCAGAATAATAATAATATACGACCGTAGAGATGTTAACCATGCTCAAAGTATTCACGATAAAACTCAAGTTGCTATTTCATCATGGGATGATTATTCACAATTTGCAGCAGCAATTTCGTTAACTGATTTTTTGGTAACACCTGATACACAGGCAATACATCTTGCATCTGCTTTTTCAGTTCCCACATTTGGGCTGTACGTAAAATATAAAACAAACGATATGATTTGGTATCCGTACGCAACAGAATTTGATTGCGTGATAACTAAAGAAGAATCGTTGAAAAACATTACATTTGAAGAAGTAAAAGTTAAGCTTCTTCAATTATTTCATAAGGTTATCTATGAGCGAAAACTTCACATTTAAGGCACCGGACTGTAAACACTTTAGTGGTTACAAACCCTGTTTCCCCGATCACGATTGTGCTACCAATGGTTGCAAAGATCCAAAGCCCCACGGGACAATGATACTTATCATCAATTTTGATGCTATGGGTGATGTTCTTATGACAACAGCCCAGCTGCCTGCCTTGAAGCGTGAATTTCCAACTTCAACTATTCATTGGGTTACTCTTAAAATTGCTGCTCCGCTCCTGGAAAATAATCCGCTTATTGACAAGGTTCATGTTTTTGATGCTGAGAGCATTCTTGTTTTAGAGCAGTTTCATTTTCATATTGCAATGAATGTAGATAAGTCGCAACGCTCAGCTGCCTTGCTCCATAAAATTAAGGCTGATAAAAAACTTGGGTTTGGCCTTGATGGGAAAGGTAAAATAATTCCCCTTAATAAAGGTGCTTGGTACAATTACCAATTAGGTATGGATGACCATCTCAAGTTTAAGGTAAACACAAGAACAGGCGAAGACTATCTTGCTGAGACTTTCGAAATCCCCTACAGCAAAGATGATTACGTGTTTGAATTCACCGAGAAAGAGAAAGCGTTTATCAGTGAGTATAAAAAGAGTGTTGGCATAAATGAAGGTGATTTTGTTATTGGATTTAACACGGGTTGTTCCAACCTTTTCCCCAACAAAAAAATGACCGTTGAACAGCACATTGAGTTAATTACCCGTTTACTATCTAACCCAGAATACAAGATTGTACTTTTGGGTGGGCCTGAAGATACCGACCGTAACGCTCAAATAGCTGCCCCATTTGGAAACAGAATAATTTCAACCCCCACTTCCGATGGAGTCAGGAAAGGTTGCTGTTACGAAGATATCGCGGATGTTGTTATTACCGGTGACTCGTTTGGAATGCATCTGGCAATTGCCTTAAAGAAATTCGTAATTGTTTGGTTTGGCTTAAGCTGCCAGAGCGAAATTGAATTATTTGATCGCGGAGTGAAACTCTTCCCCAAAGATTTGGAATGTTCACCCTGTTGGAAAAAACAGTGCCCATATAACTTAGAGTGTATTGCGGCAATCGACCTCAACGCAATGGAAAAAGCCGTTGAAGAGTATTATGCGAAACTACATCCAAATAGAAACTCCTGAGAAATTGTAATGAAAAAAGGATTACCAAGAAAACTTAACGATGCAATAAATTCAAAAAAAACGCTTATACTCGATGGAGCAATCGGGGATGCGTTAATAAAAAAGTTGCCACCACCCCAATTCTCATCTCTTTGGGCTTCTTCCTATAATCTAACACACGAGGCGGATGTTGTTGAATTACATAGATCGTATGTAAAAGCAGGTGCAGATATTCTCACAACAAATACTTTTAGAACCAATTATCACGCTTATAAGCAGGGTAATTACCAATTTTCGTATCCTGATTTGGTGTATAGAAGTGTGGGTTTGGCAATTGATGCAGCAAGAGCAAGCGATGTCATTATAGCTGGTTCTAATGGTCCTGCTGAAGATTGTTATAAGGAAGAAGTAACTCTATCAGATTCGGAATTAGAAGAAAACCATTTTAACCACATCAACCTTTTAGTTGATGCAGGCTGTGATATTATACTTAATGAGACGCTGAGCCACTTCAAGGAAATTGAGATAATTTCTCGTATTTGCAAAAGCGAGGGCATACCGTTTGTCCTCTCGTTGTACTGCAAACCTGATTTACACTTGCTTTCAGGAGAACATATCTTATGGGCTTTAGATGCCGTTTCTAAGTTTAATCCTTTAGCTGTATCGGTAAATTGCATTTCAATTGAAACAGCAAAGGAGCTGTTTGAAATCTATACCCCCCAACATAATTGGGGAATTTACCCTAACTGTGGAACTTCCAACCCCGATTCCGGAATTATCAATAGTGTAATAAGTCCTTCAGAGTATTATTCTGAGATGGAACAGTTTAAGGCAAAACAACCTCTGTTTATTGGGGGGTGTTGCGGCTCAACCGATAAACACATTCGATTATTAAAAACTGATG
>CALKUG010000163.1 GCA_937996765.1 uncultured Ignavibacteria bacterium | reverse complement strand
TTGGATTTGGGGAAAGGGTGTAGCAACTCCGCAAATTTTATTAAGTATTAATTCAAGAAAAGAAGATTTAGAATATTACTTTGAAGAGGTAACAATAGTTGGAGAAATAGAACCCTCTCCTTACGCAATCTCTTGGAGGCAGAAACAAACTGTTTTCATTTCACGAATACCCAAAGTGGATTTACGGGAGCAATGGGATTCAATGCGAGGATTCAATTAAATTCTGAGTGTGACGGATTAGTTAGGATTTAAATTCAGCTTTATTGTAGTTTTGGATGAATAAACTTTCTCATTCTTAAACTAAGTGCAGTTTATGCTCAATAAAACTTCTTTACTTGCCGTTATGCTTGTTATGCTCATTACAGTTAATGTATCAGCACAAGTTACCATAAACGAATTTCAATCCTCTAACACCAAAACTATCAAAGACCCCCAGTATGGGGCCTACGCCGATTGGATTGAATTATACAACGCTGGCACCGATACCGTTAAGATTGGTGGGTACGGTATTACAGATAATCTATCGAACCCAACAAAATACATTTTACCACAAGGCACAAAAATTAATCCCAAAGGGTTTTTGATTATTTGGGCTGATAGCAAAGCGACGGGGTTGCACACAAGTTTTGCTCTCTCAAAAGATGGTGAAGAAATAGGTTTATTTGACACAACAGGTGTTATTGTTGACACATTAACTTTTACTGTACAAGCATCCGATATTTCAACGGGTAGATACCCTGATGGAAGCACGGTTTTTATGGCGATGAATAACCCCACCCCGGGTTACAAAAACGACTCAACATCCTTAACCCCTGTGTTACCAAAGCCAACACTATCACTACCCGGAGGCAGTTTTACAAATTCGCAAACGCTTATTTTATCTTCGGATGTGCCCGATGTCCAAATTCGTTATACACTCGATGGCACCGTACCTGATACCTTGGCCTTTTTATATTCAGCTCCTTTGACTCTTGATACCACTGTTGTTGTTCGTGCAGCGGCGTTCAAGCCCGGACATCTACCCAGTAAAATTGTATCAGCAACGTATATTATCAATTTTAGTTCGGTTCTTCCCATTGTTTCACTTATCACGGATCCTCGGAACTTCTTTAGCGATACTTCGGGTATTTATGTAATTGGAACCAACGGAGTTGCCGGATACTGTTCTACTGCCCCAAGAAACTGGAATCAGGAATGGGAGAGGCCACTGCTCTTTCAATTTTTTGATACAACAAACACGGTTCAATTCGAAGCAGATTGCAGTGTTCAAATTTTTGGTGGATGTACCCGCCTTTACGATCAAAAATCATTGGCTCTCTATTCACGTGAAGAGTACGGAGTTTCAAAGTTTAACTACAAGTTCTTTAAAGATAGAGAAACAACCGAATTTAATAATCTGGTACTACGAAGCTCAGGGCAGGATTGGTGGAGAACCATGTTCCGTGATGCCTTTATTCAGACAATGCTGCGTAACGGCATGACTATGCTCGATTATCAAGCTTATACGCCAACGGTTGCTTTCCTCAATGGCAGATATTGGGGAATTCATAACATGCGTGAAAAGTTGAATGAACATTATCTTGAAACCTATTACGGCGTTGACCCACAAACCGTTACCATACTCGAAGGCAATGCTTCTGTTAGTCAAGGCAGTAATGCAGAGTATAAAAAGGATGTTAGTGGTTATTTAGAAACCCATTCTCTATCCGATAGTGCAAACTATGCGTATATCCAAACTAAAATTGATGTACCTTATTATACGGAATACGTTATAGCTCAAATGTACATCAGCAATGCCGATTGGCCGGGTGGCAATATTAAATTTTGGAAAGATAACGCACCGGGAGCTAAATGGCGCTGGCTGATCTACGATACGGATTTTGGCTTCTGGGGTAACTCTCGCGGTGTAGCATCTTATGATATGGTAAATCACATGACCGCAACTACCAACCTCATTGAGAAAAACCCGCTTTGGTCAACACTCATTTTTAGAAAGCTGACTGAAAACGTTGTGTGGAAAAATTTCTTTATCCAACGTATGGCTGCTCACATGAATACCACATTCGAAACAAACAAAGTTGTGGCGTTGATAGACAGCATGAAGCAGAACATTGCACCCGAAATGCCAAGACATAAACAACGTTGGGTGAAATCGGCTTCATATCCAACATCATGGGATTCATTAGTAAATCAGATGGTTGCATTTGCCAGGTTGCGTCCCTCATATATGCGTTCGCATATGCAGAATAAATTTGGATTAACGGGCTCTGCGCGTTTACGTCTTGCAACAAATTACGGAGGCAGAGGAAGAGTTGAGATAGCGGGACTCGATATGCCCTTGGATGCAAAAGAATTGATATTCTTCAAAGATACTCCACTACCCGTTAAAGCAATACCCCACCAGGGATATAAGTTTGTAAGGTGGAGCGGGAAATCTCAATCAAGTTCCGATAGTATAGTAACGGTTCTAAACGGCGAGGCAGCATTAACAGCAATTTTTGCCCCACAGGATTCGATATTAGTTGATAACGAAACCCCACCCGTAGTGCACGATTTCGCACTTGGGCA
>CALKUG010000162.1 GCA_937996765.1 uncultured Ignavibacteria bacterium | reverse complement strand
TTATACGGGAATGGATAGCAGCTACTCCGAGTATTTTTTGGGATTATTTGATGGCGGATGCTACAGAACTTCGATTGATGGAACTTCGTTTCTTGAGCCTGAGCTTTTTCTTCCTCCTTCAGATAGATTATTTAAGTACTACGAAACTTCTGAGGGTAAACTTTATCTCAATGCAATTAACGTACCTTATTCATCCCCAATTGGCGAATTCGAAACATATGAGTTTGTGCTTGCAAAATCGGGCAAAGATGAAACAAGAATTTATGTTGCTCCGGGAACCGGTGTTATTGCAATAGAAGATTTACTTGATGGTATTCCTGCGTATCGCATTGCACTTGTTGAATATAGGGAAGAGAATTAGGATTCATTAGGAGAGTGGGTATAGGAAATAATTCAGGGGTGTGCTCAAAATTGCAAATTAGACTACTACAAAGAAAATAGTAAATTATATCTACAGAACTGAAAACGAAATTCCGAGATTACTATATAAAGTCACTCGCTCAATGAGTATATTTAAGTTTGTCAATAATTTAATTTTGCAGGTATTTCTTGTCTCCAAAACCGTCAGATAAAAAGGATTTCCAGTTTTCCGATTCGTCGGGCTACCGCGATTTAATGGATTCAATTGTTCAAGTTCCGGATGTTTTGCCGGTTCTACCACTTCGTGATATTGTTATTTACCCTTATATGATTTTCCCCATACTCGTTGGTAGGGAGCAATCTATTAACGCAGCAAATTATTCACTCAAAAATGGGAAATACATATTTTTAGCAGCCCAGAAAAAATCTTCGGTCGAAGCCCCTGATAAAAACGACATTTATAAATCGGGTACTGTGGCAAAAGTTATACAAGTGCTCAAGTTACCTAACGGCTTAATGAAAATACTTGTTGACGGCCTGGCTTTAGGTAGAATTGTTAAATTTACCGACAAAGAAGAATTCTTTGAAGCAAAGGTGAAGGTAATAGTTGAAGAGATTACGATTGATTCTGAGCTTAATGCCTTACAACGGCAATTGGTAACATTGTTTAAAGATTACATCAAAATAAACAAAAACCTTCCAGCCGAAACCTTAACAGCTTTTGATAGCATTCAGGAACCTGATAGAAAATTATTTTATGCAGCTGCCAACATCAATCAATCGTTGGAAGTAAAGCAAGGTATTTTAGAAAAAAACACTTTAAAAGAACAATACTTTGAAATAGTTCGCATTCTGAACTCTGAGATTGATATACTGCGCATAGAAAAAGAGATTGATTCAAAGGTTCAGGAAAATATTTCTCGCTCTCAACGAAGATTTATCATTCAGGAACAAATAAAGATTCTCCAAGAAGAATTAGGTGAAACCGATTCGTTTAGTAGCGAGATAGATGAGTTGCGAAAAAAAGTTGAAGAAGCAGCTATGCCTGAAACTGTGAACGCAAAAGCTACAGAGGAGTTGAATAAGCTTTCTAAAATTCCGCCTATGTCTCCGGAATATACCGTGTTGCGCAATTACGTAGATTGGCTCGTATCGATTCCGTGGAGCAAAAAATCTGAAGATAAACTTGATATTAATTACACACAAACAGTTCTTGATGGTGACCATTTCGGACTTGAAAAGCCCAAGGCTCGTATCATAGAGCATATTGCCGTTCTTAATCTTGTCAAAAATTTACGCGGTCAGATACTATGCTTGGTGGGCCCTCCGGGAGTAGGTAAAACATCACTGGGTAAATCAATAGCTCGTTCATTAGGCAGAGAATTTGTTCGTATAAGTCTTGGTGGTGTTCGTGATGAAGCAGAGATACGTGGACACAGAAGAACGTATATAGGCTCAATGCCCGGGAAAATAGTGCAAGCAATGAAACGCGCAGGAACCATTAACCCCGTTATTCTGCTTGATGAAATTGATAAAATGAGCTCTGATTTCCGCGGTGACCCCGCTGCCGCTATGTTAGAAGTATTAGACCCCGAACAGAATGGTACATTCAACGACCATTACATTGAACTTGATTACGACCTCTCACAGGTTTTATTTATAACCACTGCAAATGTTAGGTATAATATTCCTTTGCCTTTGCAGGATAGAATGGAAATCATAGAATTAAACGGTTACCTCGAGACGGATAAAATACAAATAGCCAAAAGGCATTTGTTGCCCAAGATAGTTGCAAATCATGGACTGCAAGAGTATAAGGTTGTAGTTACTGATGATGCTATAAACTCTGTGATAGGTAATTATACCCGCGAGGCAGGAGTTCGTAACCTTGAGCGAGAACTTTCGTCACTGATGCGTAAAACAGCTAAAGAAGTTGTGGCGGTTAAACTAACAAAAGGCGAAAAAAGCACTAAAAAACTTTCGTTTACTATTGACGTCAAAAAAGTAGAAGAACTATTAGGAATTCCTCGTTACAAACAGCATCAGTATGATAGTGTACCTAAAATCGGTAGCGTTACAGGACTAGCGTGGACCAGTGTTGGTGGAGAGCTGCTTACTGTTGATGTAACCATTATGGAGGGAGGTAACAAGCTTACATTAACCGGTAAATTAGGCGATGTAATGAAGGAATCGGGCCAGGCTGCTTTGAGTTATATTAGAACAAATGCCGAGCTTTTAGGGCTCAAAAAAGATTTCTTCAAGAATAAGGAAATTCATATTCATCTGCCTGAGGGTGCAATTCCAAAAGATGGTCCTTCGGCCGGTATTACCCTTACTATGGCAATGCTTTCGGCACTTTCAGGTAAAGCAGTTCGTGGCGATATTGCTATGACCGGTGAAATAACTTTACGAGGTCAGGTGTTGCCAATTGGAGGTTTAACCGAAAAGTTATTAGCTGCAAAAAGAAATGGAATTAAAAGAGTGCTCATTCCAAAAGAGAATATGGTTGATCTCAGTGAAATTAAGGATGAAGTAAAGCAGGGAATAGAGATAATACCTGTAGAGACAATTGAAGAAGCAATACCGTATGTATTCGAAAATAAAGCAAAAAAGAATACAGGCAGGGTTACAAAAAATTCAAGCACACAACGAAAAAAATAAGATGAGTGAAGTAACAGTAAATTTTAATTTGTTGAATGATGAAGATGAAATCTACAATGAGTTGTTACTCCAATCTTCGGGATTGCTTGATTCAAAAGATAGACCAATTACCAATCTGGCTAATATTACAGCCCTGATTAAAGAAGCTCTTCCAAAAGTTAGTTGGGTTGGTTTTTACCTATTCGATGGATCTGAATTGTACCTTGGGCCTTTCCAGGGTAAAGTTGCTTGTACAAGAATTCCTTTAGGTAAAGGAGTTTGCGGTACAGTTGCTGAACGCAAAGAGACCATTATAGTTGAAAACGTGCATGAGTTTCCCGGGCATATTGCATGCGATGGGGGGTCGAATAGCGAGCTGGTAATTCCCTTGCTTCATGAAAATGAGCTGTTAGGAGTTCTTGATTTAGACAGTTATCAATTTGCTGCTTTTAATAAAAAAGATGCTTCTTACCTCGAAAAAATAACCGAGAAAATTGTAGATTGTTGCTTTAAAAACAAAATACTTTAGAGTTGGACTTACTATGAAATTTCAAGTTTCCGCACGTAAATACCGTCCGCAGCGTTTTAGCGATGTTGTTGGTCAGGAGCATATTACAAAAACGCTAAAAAACGCACTTAAAAATGAGCGTATAGCACAAGCATTTTTACTAACGGGTCCTCGCGGTGTCGGGAAAACAACTACTGCTCGCATTTTAGCAAAAGCCCTTAATTGCACAAACTTACGCGATAACGAACCTTGTAATGAGTGCCCTTCGTGTCTTGCTATGCAGTCAGGGAGTATGTTTGATATTATTGAGATAGATGCTGCATCCAATCGCGGTATAGAAGATTTAAAAACTATACGCGAAACGGTTAAGTATGCTCCCTCCGGTGGGAATAAGTATAAAATATATATCATCGATGAAGTCCATATGCTTACGCGTGAGAGTTTTAATGCATTTCTTAAAACCCTTGAAGAACCCCCCTCCTATACAGTATTCATATTTGCTACAACCGATGTGCATAAAGTGCCGGTTACAATTATATCCCGCTGTCAAAGGTATGACTTCCGCAGGATTAGCATTGATGTAATAAAGAAACAATTGCACGAAATAGCTGTAAAAGAAGAAATATCAATTGATGATAAGGCCTTAACGTTAATTGCAAAAAAATCTGATGGTGGTTTAAGAGATGCTGAAAGCTTCTTTGACCAAGCAGCCGCACTTTGTGGAAACACTATAACATACGAAAGTGTTGTTAACGTCTTTAACTTTATTGACGAAGAAGTGTACTTCAGGATTTCTGATGCAATGCTTAGTAAACAGCAGCGTGAGGCTTTTGAGGTCTGTAACATCGTTTATAAAAATGGTTGGCAGTTCCAAGATTTTTTTGATGGATTAATTGAGCATTTTCGGAATATCCTGTCGGTTATAGTATCAAAAAGTAACGAGCTGCTTGAGTGTGCTGAGGTCTTTAAAGAAAGGTATATGAAATATACTGATGCGTTTAGAGAAGGGGATATTATAAGGGCACTAACCTTTTTGAGCAAAACCGTTCATGAAATTAAATTTTCGAATAATCAGAAGTTAAGAGCCGAGATTAGTTTAAGCCAGGTAATCGCTTTAGAAAGTACTCATACATTAACAAATCTGTTGGATGGGATTTCGAAGGGTCATTTTCCTATGGCACCTGCTGTAAGCGAAAGAGTTTCCCCTAATTCCACATATATTGTTGAGAAAAAAGAGGAGTTAGAAATTCGTGAACCCCAACCTATTCCGATTCCTCAAGAGCCTGACACAGTAAAAACTAAAGAATCACAAAAAGCTAAACCGGTAACAAAAACCGATGACGAGATAATTAAAAAGATTATTGACGAATTAGGCGGTAACGAAATTCAAATCAATAGATAATTGAGAAAGGGGAATTATTCCCCTCTCTCCAAAAAACCATCTACAGGGCGAGATCTTATTGTTTCAAGAATATTGAAGTACACTTGTTCAAGTGATAATTCATCCTCGAAAGTATATGCCTGAAAAATCTCGGCAGAAAAATACAACTTGATGCTATGATCAACTCGGCTTATTACTATTCGCAATACGCTATTTAGATTGACCAATTCACCGGAAATTTCTATCCACATTGCCAATTTCTTTCTTATTAAAGAGTTTAAAGTAAGTAATTAACTCAGCTAAAATACACATTACAAAACTAAACACCATACTCCGCAAATCTTTTTTTAGAGTATTCACTTTGTAGAGAATGAATAATGATTTATTCCTGCCTCAACACTAATTTTTTGTATTTTTTTGGAGTGCTTAAGTATTAGTGTAAAAGGCTTAGCTGAATTTACACTAATTTCAATTACTCCGTTATTGTTTGTGGCAAATAGTTGTATAGGGCTACCGGACACTCGTAAATTCGAAATCCCGGAGGATTGCGCTAGATTGTCGAGTATAAAGGTAACTTCGTTTTTAATGGCGTTTACGCGAATACCTAATATATTCTCTATCAGTAGTGTAATTGGTCCAACCGCAGACCATCCGGTAAATTCTTGCCGAGTATAATAGGTATCATCCCAACGAGTTGAAGGTTCGGGTAAGGTGGGGCTATATGTTTCCCAAATCGTATGATAGCCATCCGCAAAACGTTGCTCGTAAGGAACTTTGTTTGTATCAGGCACGCCATTAAAAAAAACTTCGTACATCCTTTCGAGATGATTCAGAGAAATTTCGTAAGCTGTTTTATCGTATCCGTAACGCTCTAAACCCTTAATAACTGCAAAGTTAGTTGGAGCCCAAACCCCGCCTTTCCAGTAATGGCCTTTAGAATTAAAGTTCGGATCTTTCATTGATAAAGAAGGAACACGGTGATAGGATTTGAAATCTGTTTCGTCATTCAAAGCATGATGGAGTTGGTTTGCTATTACTGAGTCAGTTATTCCAGCCGTAAGAGTCCAAAATGCACCAATATGTCTTGTTTTGCTAATTGAACCATCTTCTTTAAGATCGTGATAAAATGAAGTTTCGTTAGAATAACAGAGTGTGTTAATTAATAAGCTTAACTCCTTTGCATGCTCAGAAAAAACATCTGCATTCGAGGCATCGTCAATTAATAAAGCAAGTTGTGCAATAGATTCAGCAGCAAGAACTTGCTGCGCAGAAAGATCCAGCCAACCTGCTTTGCCCACACCTTCTCTTGGCGTATTATCCATACCGCTTCCTAATTCGGTAGTATAGTACAAACCTTTGCCTATGGGATTTCTGAGATTTTCCTGCATCCAATTGTAATACGAGATAAGATGAGGGAGCACTCTACGAATACGATTGGTATCACCGGTTAAATTAGCGTAACGTAATTCTGTCCAAGCAAATAATGGGGGATTAACCATTGGCTCATCGGGAGTATGTTTGTTAGCCGGTTGGCCATCGTACTCCCAATACACTCGTTGAATATATCCATCGGATGATTGCAGTTTGTAGAAATTATCCAGTGTTTGCATAGCAGGGAATACACCATTTGAGTACATACCAAACATGCTCAAAAAATTACTATCCCATTGGTAGATAAGTTCATTAAAGCCCTCGTCCATGTATTCTTCGGTGAAGCCATTGTTCTCAGTTCCTGATTGAATTTTTTCCCAAGCACTTTTCCATGCATAGTTATATAATGAAATAAACTTGGAAGTGGATGAGTCAGAGAAAAACAATCGTGGCATCAAAGCGAGGGGAACAGGCTGTTTTTTTGAAAATCTTTTTGGGAGTGAAGGCTCTCCAATTTTTACTATGGAATTGTTTCCAGTTCCACCATCGTTTACTTTTAATGGATTAGAGGGGTCAGTTATCCATACACCGTTAACAACCAGTTTGTAATAAAAATATCCTACAACTAAAGTAAATTCCTTCGAAAAAGCATTTTTGTTTTTGATGAGTTCGTAACCCTGGGGGTTCCAGTTATTAAATGAACCTGCAACCGCCACTGAACGAACAGTATCGGATGAATCGATATAAGTAAAAGTATGATTAGTTACTTGTTGTGCAATGAGAGAAGTAAAGGCAAAGGAAAGAGAGAAAATAAAAATTACTACATATTTCATAAGGGGCTCGCTAACATAAACTACTGATGAAATGCGATTGTGAATGTTGTACCTTTTCCGAGTGTACTTTTAACAGATAATTCACCTCCGCATCTTTCAACCATTTCTTTTGAGAGTAAGAGTCCAACTCCTGTTCCTTTTTCATTTGCAGTCCCGGGAGTTGAAGAAGAGTGATTAAGCGAAAATAATTTTTCCAGAGCCTCTTGCCCAATACCAACGCCGGTATCGGTTACTGACAAAAATTTCCCGTGCTTTGTTTCTTTATAAGAGACTGTAACTTTACCCTCGCGAAAACAATATTTGATAGAGTTTGAGAGTAAATTTCTTATAACG
>CALKUG010000161.1 GCA_937996765.1 uncultured Ignavibacteria bacterium | reverse complement strand
GCTTATTTCCTGAGTAAGGCAGTAGTGAAACCCTTCCGCGAGTTAAATGACGAATTAACCGATGCAAATAGTAGACTTCTTGTTAGTAATGAGACCTTAATAAATGCAAATAAAATTATTGAAGAAGCACTGTTGGAAAGGAATCGGTTGGTTGAGGAATTGACCACTCTCAAGAATCAACTCGAAATATCCAATAATGAAAAAGATAAATTCTTTTCAATAATAGCTCACGATTTAAAGAGTCCTTTTCTTGGATTTGTTGGGTTAACTGAAGTAATGGCAACAGATTTAGAAGCTTTTACCACAGAGGAGCTTAAACGCTACCTTTTCAATATTCATGGTAACGCAAAAAGATTGTACCAATTATTGCAAAATCTTTTAGAGTGGTCGCAATTACAAAGAGGCACACATGAGTACCAGCCACAAAAGTTGGCTTTGAATCAGGTAGTTTTTGATGTATTAGAAGACCTCCGTGAGCGAGCAAACCAAAAAGGTATTAAGTTAGAGGAAAAAGTTGATAAGGGAATTTTTGTTTATGCCGATAAGGCAATGCTTGCCTCCATTCTGCGTAATCTAATTTCGAATGCCATAAAATTTACTCGTGCTGAAGGTAGCGTTAGCATCTTTATCCCTAATAACGATTCAAAGTATGTTACTGTTGCTATACGTGATACCGGAGTGGGAATGAATGAAACACAAGCTAAAAAACTCTTCAAAATTTCTGAGAAAATTGGTGAAAAAGGAACTGACGGCGAAGAAAGTACAGGTTTAGGATTGCTTTTATGTAAGGAATTTGTTGAGAACCATGGTGGTTCAATATCATTCCAAACGGTTAAAGGTTCCGGAACTACCTTTTATTTTACACTACCCGTAGCGGTTTAATCTTCTCAAAACACCCTCGCATTTTGTATCTTAAGGTACAATAAATCTGAAATTATCCGAATGCACATAGAACACAATGCACCCATAAGTCGCTTTACATCGTTTGGTATTAATACCAATGCTACAGCCTTAACAATATTACGCGATATTACAGAAATTAATGAGCTGCAAAAACTCCTAAGCAAATATGCATCATTCCTGGTTTTAGGCGGTGGAAGCAATATATTATTTACAAAAGATTATGATGGCATCGTTATTAAAAACGAGATGATGGGCAAAGAGCTTATTGCAGAGCATTCTGATTTTGTAGTGGTTAAGTTTGGGGCAGGCGAAAATTGGGATGAAGTGGTTGCTTACACCGTAAAAAATGGTTGGTATGGAATCGAAAACCTTTCACTTATCCCCGGAACAGTAGGTGCTTCGCCCATTCAAAATATTGGGGCTTACGGTCAAGAAGTAAAAGACACTATTGTTGAGGTTAACGGATTCTTTTTAGATACTCTTCAGCCGTTTTCGTTTTCAAATGAAGAGTGCGGCTTTGGATATAGAGATAGTATATTCAAAAAGGAGTTAAAAGGCAGAGTGCTTATCACTTCCGTGAGTTTTAAGCTCCTTAAAACCGGAAAATTAACGGTTGGTTATGGTGCTGTAAAAGATGAGATGGAAAAACGCGAGTCAAATACCGGCTTATGGGATTTGAGTTTGATTCGTGAAACAATAATTGATATCAGAAAAAGTAAACTGCCCGATCCCGAGCAATTTGGAAATGCAGGGAGCTTTTTCAAAAATCCCGAAGTTGAAAAAAGCATCTATGATGAAATTCTCAAAACTTACCCAAACTGTAAAGCATTTCCCACGGTAAACGGAATGGTTAAGGTTCCTGCCGGATGGTTGATTGAAACCGCGGGATGGAAAGGCAAGCGTACGGGAAATGTGGGAACCGCACCAACACAAGCATTAGTTATTATCAATTACGGTGGTGCAACGGGCGAGGAAGTATTTAATTTCTCCGAGCAAATTATTAGTTCCGTTAAAGAACAGTTTGGAATTACTCTCGAACGAGAAGTAAACATTCTATAAGAGGGGAACTTATAGCATTTATTAACTCTTTATTAAATAAAGAAGTGTTTTTCTATGGCAGTTTTATTAGTTATCGTATTACCCATATTAGTAGCCGCGGTGTATTTCTATGGCGTGTATAAAAAACGCTTTAAGGAAAAACGTCCTGAGCGCGAGCTTATTGAAGATGCACTCAAAAATATTTACGACTCCGATGGCAACTCCTCAGTAACTTCGCAAAGTATTGCAGGTGTGCTTCGTATATCTCTTGCATCCGCTATTCAGATTGTAAAGAGACTCCGTGAAATGGGGTTGACTGAGAAAAATACTTCGTCGGTTTTACTCACCCAAAAAGGAAAAGACTACGCCTTAAAAGTTATCCGTGTGCACCGTTTATTAGAAAAATATTATTCTGAAGAAACAGGTATCAATGAAACGGGATGGCATGAAGAGGCAGAAAAAAACGAGCACTTGATTTCATCTTCAGAGATTGAAACTCTTGCAAAAAAAATGGGCAATCCGCTTTACGACCCCCATGGCGACCCCATCCCTTCAGCCGAAGGCATTGTTCCGCCACGACGCGGTGAGTCGGTTCAGAAATTCTCTTCAGGCGACAAGGCCGAAGTTACCCACATTGAAGATGAACCCGAAGAAATCTACGATGACCTTGTAAAGCAAGGTTTGTATCAGGGCATGAAGGTAAGAATTCTCGAAAAGGATGAAAACCAAATTATCATACGAGGCAACGGTACCAATTTCACTCTGCCAATCGAAAATGCACAGCAATTGAATTTACGAAAAATTGAACCCGATGAGCAGTTTATCGCCGAGTACGATCGGCTCTCGCAACTCACCATCGGAAACGAGGCAACCATAATCGGTGTATCGAAAAAATTACGTGGAATGCAAAGACGTCGTATCATGGATTTAGGTTTTGTTCCGGGTTCCAAAGTTACGGCCTATATGGTCGGTAATGGCGGTGACCCTGTAGCATACCAGGTAAAGGGTGGCACCGTTGCATTGCGCAAAGAACAAAGTGAATGGATATTTATTGATAAGGTGAAAGCATGAGTGGTAACGGCGAAGCATGTGATACCTGTGTAGTAAACCCCAACGCCACACTGAAGCGACTTGGCGAGCAAGTTGGAGAGAACAGTTTATTAGTTGCACTTGCAGGTAACCCAAATACAGGGAAGAGCACAGTGTTTAACGCATTAACAGGTCTTAAGCAACATACCGGAAACTGGCCCGGGAAAACCGTTTCAAGAGCCGAAGGCGGATTTACCTATAACGACCGCAATTACAAGCTTGTTGATTTGCCGGGAACGTATTCCTTGCTTTCTACATCGGTGGATGAGGAAGTTGCACGAGATTTTCTGTTGTTTGGCAAACCCGATGTAACCATTGTTGTGGTTGATGCAACACGACTTGAGAGGAATCTCAATCTTTTGTTACAGGTGCTTGAAATAACCGATAAAGTGGTATGTGCATTAAATCTGATTGATGAGGCGGAAAGACACGGAATAAAAATAGATGTCCGTTCGCTCTCCCGCGATTTAGGAATTCCCGTTGTGCCCATTGTTGCGAGAATCGCCCAAGGAATAAAAGAGTTATTGGGATACACTGAACAAGTTGCACTCGGTATCTACAAAACATCTCCCAAACGTGTTGCATCTTTGCCCAAAGATGTATCAAAAACGCTTGATTCAATAGCCGCGCAAGTAGAAACACTTTTCCCCGGAATTGCAAATGCACGTTGGGTTGCAATGCGCTTGTTGGAGGGCGACCAAAGCATAATAGACGCATTAAAACGAGGGAGCTTATCATGAGTGAAACCACACCACCCGTAAATAAAGAGATTCAGGATTTATTAAGCTCGGTGGAGCAAATACGTTGGAAGTTTCCCGAGGGAATCCATGAAACCATGGTGCAAACCATTTATGCCGAAGCCGCACAGATTGCCGAAAAATCAACGGTTACTACGGGCAAAAAGAAACTCTCATGGGACCAGAGGTTGGATAGAATTGTAACCTCACGGTTGTGGGGCATACCCATAATGATTATGCTTTTGGCGGTTGTGTTTTGGCTTACCATTGCAGGTGCAAACGTACCTTCGGCAATGTTGGCATCACTACTCGTGGATACCTTACACCCGATAATACGTGGTGCATTTGTTACTATTGGTTCACCTGAGTGGTTAACGGGATTGTTGATTGATGGCGGATATCTCGCCTCCGCATGGGTTGTAAGTGTTATGCTTCCGCCCATGGCGATATTTTTCCCGTTGTTTACGTTATTCGAGGATTTTGGATATTTACCGCGCGTAGCGTTTAATCTCGATTCGATATTTCGTAAAGCAGGCGCACACGGTAAACAAGCATTAACCATGAGCATGGGATTTGGATGTAATGCAGCAGGAGTGGTTGCCGCAAGGATTATTGATAGTCCCAGAGAACGTTTGTTGGCGATCATAACCAATAATTTTTCGTTATGTAACGGAAGGTGGCCAACACAGATATTGATTGCGAGTATTTTTATCGGCGGAGCGGTTCCGCCGTTTTTAGCAGGGATAGTCTCGGCAGGTGCTGTAATGTTTATCGCCTTGTTGGGCATAGGTTTCAGCTTTTTGGTTTCGTACGGACTTTCAAAAACCGTATTGAAAGGTGAAGTGTCCTCTTTTTCGTTGGAGCTTCCGCCGTACCGCCCACCAATGATATTACAAACGCTTTATACTTCATTGATAGATAGAACACTTGTGGTATTGTGGCGTGCTATTGTATTTGCATTCCCTGCGGGTTTGTTGATATGGCTCTCTGCGAACGTGCAAGTTGGTGATGTGAGTTTTGCGCAGTGGTTTGT
>CALKUG010000160.1 GCA_937996765.1 uncultured Ignavibacteria bacterium | reverse complement strand
TTGTTCGTGAGCGTGGCAATTCAAATTTTGCTGAAGGTTCAGAGGCAGATGCATTGTTGAGATTGTATCCGCAATATGGAATCGTTCCACTTTCAGCATATTCCGGAACTCCGGGTAAGCTTAAAATACACGATCACGAAAAGATGTTCGATGAAATGAACAACTATCTCAAAAGTGTAAAACTCAACTCTATGTGGAACGAAGAGCAAGTGTTGCAAACCATTGCTTCGATAATGAATTCCCACATAGGTGCCCCGCCAACAGAATTTGAATACGAAGGTAAGAAATACACCCCAAAGAGTTTTCTAACAGATTTCCTCAAACTCAAACCTGAAGATTACGTAGCAATAATAAGCTTAAAACAGGATCCCTATTACGCTAAGATGGTCTATAACGTACCCGATAACTGGTGGTACAGTGCCGACTATTTCAATATTCCGCTTACAGAGTTTATGAATGCGCTGAAATCCTCTATACGCAATGGCTATACAGTTTCGCTTGGTGGTGATACATCAGAACCAGGTATAGATGGCGAATACGACGTAGCAATAGTTCCTGATTTTGATATCCCTGCGGCGTACATCAACGAAGATGCACGACAAATGCGATTCAACAACGGAACAACAACAGACGACCACGGAATCCATTTAGTTGGTTACAAAGAAGAAAGCGGAAAAGATTGGTTTCTGATAAAAGATTCCGGTGGTGGTGGAATGAACGGCAAGTTCAAAGGATACTATTTCTACCACGAAGATTACGTAAAGCTAAAAATGGTTGACTTCCTCATCCACAAAGACGCCGTAAAAGATTTATTAGTAAAGTTTAAATAGAGATTAAAATGAGATTATACCTAAGTTTAGCATTTTTGCTGTTGTTCACAATCACACCGATGGCACAAAAGTCGGGTGACACACTCTATGTTGCATTTTGGAACATAGAAAATTTATTTGATGCTGAAAATGACAGCTTAAAAAACGATGAGGATTTCACCCCCACAGGTTCGAATCAATGGACAGAAGAGCGCATTGAGCAAAAGATGAAGAATCTTGCAAGAGTTATTGGCGATATGAACGAAGGGAGGGGTCCCGATGTATTGGGCATGGCAGAGGTTGAGAATTATAACATACTCGCAAGATTTGTGAATACTCACCTTGGTCAGCACGGATATGGAATTATTCACAAAGATTCTCCTGATGAGCGAGGAATTGATTGTGCGTTG
>CALKUG010000159.1 GCA_937996765.1 uncultured Ignavibacteria bacterium | reverse complement strand
CGCATCCTTAGCTCAGTTGGTAGAGCATCTGACTCTTAATCAGCAGGTCGCGGGTTCGAATCCCGCAGGATGCACCAGCAGTGCGAAAACGAGAGTTTTCGCACTTTTTTTTTGAGGTGAAATTTCAAATTGGTATTTGCCTCGCTTAATTCCGAATTGATTGTAAAGATATTGCCTGTTTACTAAATTGAATAAACCGACACAGATATTTTGGCAGTTTGAAAACTATTTACTGAATGTTTTAGTAAAAGCTCCCTGGTAATTTAGGGTTAGATATTTAAAAAATAAGGGCAGTATTTGCAACTAATTATTTAATTTGCAGAAAATATCTTAAGCAATTGGAGTTTTATATGAGTGAAAACAGAAGATTTTTAATTTCATCACTTTTGGTGTTTGTTTTATGGGTCACAATAATTTTTGGAGTAACCTTATTACAAACCGGGGGAAAGGTAAATTTAGATTCGTTAGTATCGAATCAAGTAGTTTATGCGTTAGTTTTGGCCCCTTCTTTGCTTTTTGTATTCGTTTTTTATTATAGAAATAAATACAAATTTGGTTTTACCGCTCCTGTTTCAGGAAAAAGTTTATTGCTTTTATTGTTCCCTGCCCTGCTTCCTTTTCTGTTTTTATCCCAAACTTTAATGGGCGATACCCCTCCAATACATACAATTGGTTTTATTCTGCTTAACACGGTTTTAGTAGGGATATCGGAAGAATTAATGTTCAGAGGGATTCTTTATGAGTCGTTTATTAAACAATTTTCCTTAAACAAAACAATATTGTTTACCTCTCTATTGTTTGGGGTTGTTCATTCTTTAAATGGGTTTATAACAGGAAATTTTATAAATGCTTTCGCTCAATCAATTCAAGCAATGATGTTTGGTTTTTGGATTTTGGTGTTGAGGATTAGAATAGGTTCAATTTTCCCGGTAATGATTGTTCATGCTCTGTGGGATTTTTCGATAATTTTATTGGCGCAAGGAAGTAAACCACTAGAAAACTCAAATCCCTCAAACATTGAGGTTTTTGCTTTCCCCATAATTCTTGAACTCCCACTATTCCTATACGGACTTTGGCTGTTAAAACGGTTGCGGGCTAATAGTTGACTATTAACTATATTGTATAATTAATTTAATCGTTATGAGTAGAGTTTGAATGGTAGCTCTCTTGCTGTTTATAGGTAGAATATAAAGGATATCGTGAAGTTTTCTATACGTGGAAAAATAATACTTCTAACACTAATCCCATTTATTGTACTGCTGGGAATAGTGCTTTCCTTTGTTTTTAACCAAATTCAACAATTCGTTATTCGTGATTATGAGAAATCACATAGTCAGTTAATTAACTCGTATGCGAACTACGTTGAAAGAGTGTTGCAAACAGGGGTTGCCTTCACTAACACCTACGCAGAAAGAATTGCAGCAGAACATAAAACGTTGTCACAAACCCAACTCAATGTACTACTTGCAGAAGTTCTTCAAAAAGACAGCATTATTTTTGGAGTTGCGGTAGCCATCGAAAAAAATGCTTTCCCAAATTCAGGATTTTACGCTCCTTACGTTTATCGGGATTCCACGAGTATTCGCACTGTTGATTTAACAAGTAGTATCAATTATTTCGATGCTTCGGTATTGTGGTATTCCCTACCAAAAAAGACACTCTCCCCTCTTTGGACTAACCCCTACGAAGCATTTTTTCTAAAAGGTAAAAAACTCGTAACGTATGCAGTACCCCTAATTAGTGATTCTGTATTTCTCGGAGTAATTCAAATAGATTTTGATTTAGCTACTCTCGATGAATACGTGAGCGCTGTTATGGAAAGGCAGAAGGGACGCTTCGTAATTGTTAATCAAAATGGGCAATACATCACACACCCTGATTCAAAAAGAATCAAGGATTTAGATTTACTGAGTGACAAGTCTTCCATTCTTCCAAACTCTGCCCGAAAGGAAATTCTAAACGGATTAAGTAAAAATCAATCCGGCTTTATCGAAACTGTGCACCAATTTGAGTCAACTCCCATACTCGCTTTTTATAGCCCAATTGCCATTGGTACATGGGGTGTAGTTGTATATCAATATAAGGAAACGCTACTAAGCGAGTACAACTCATTATTTTACACTGTTTATCTACTGTTGGGTATTCTCGCCTTATTAGCAACAATCAGTGTGCTTTGGGTAATAAATAGAATTTTGCGTCCAATGGGTGAGATTAAGAAATTCGCCTCAGTTATTGGTAGTGGAAACTACAGTGAAAAACTAAGGGTCGCAACTAAAGATGAATTTGAAGATTTGTCAATAGATCTCAATGCGATGAGCAC
>CALKUG010000158.1 GCA_937996765.1 uncultured Ignavibacteria bacterium | reverse complement strand
CCATGACACGAAGGGCACTCTTTAATCATCATATAACTTTCCACCCATTCGCGGATTTTTGCGGAAGAGGTGTTGTCGAAATGATTTTTGAGATGATCTATCAGTCCCTTAAACTTAAAATTATAATAAACCGGATTTTTTGAATTTGGCGAATAGGTAACAGGCACCTTATCCGGCGAGCCGTTGAGAACTATGTTCATTTGCTCTTTGGTAAGGTCTTTGATTTTTGTGTCGAAGGTAAATCCGTACTGTTTTCCAACCGCATTGAGTATTGTGAATATCCAAGTACCACGAGGTTTACCCAGAGGTGCAATGGCTTCCTCGTTGATGGATTTTTCTTTATCAGGGAATATGAGTTCAAAATCTAATTCCTTGGTTTCGCCTAATCCCTCGCAGGTAGTGCAAGCACCAAAATGCGAGTTAAACGAAAAAGAGTTGGGAGCAAGTTCCTGATAACTGATTCCGCAATCCAAACACGCTAAGTGTCGGCTATATACTTTATCTTCGTTACCGTCGTTAACAATTACAACACCGTTACCCGAGTTAAGCGCCACTTCAACGCTTTGTATAAGGCGCATATCGGTGGCAAGGTCAACAGCTAACTTATCCACAACAATTTCAATATTGTGCAACTTGTATCTATCAACTAAAAATCCGTTGTAGAGTTCTTTTATTTCTCCATCAACACGAACCTTTAAAAATCCATCCGAAAGAATTTCTTCAAACAGCTCGCGATAGTGTCCTTTTCTGCCCCGAACAACAGGGGAGAGAATATTAATTTTTTTACCCTTGAACACTTCGGCAATCGAAGAGAGAATTTGCTCGGTGGATTGTTTTTTAACGGGCTTACCGCAGTTGTAACAATGGGGTTGACCAACACGGGCAAAAAGCAGACGCATATAATCGTAGATTTCAGTAACGGTTCCCACCGTTGAGCGGGGGTTTCCCGAGGTAACTTTTTGCTCGATGGAAATGGCAGGACTCAATCCTTCTATAAGGTCAACATCGGGTTTTTCGAGCATATCCAAAAATTGACGTGCATAAGCCGAAAGACACTCGATATATCGGCGTTGTCCTTCTGCGTAGATGGTATCAAACGCAAGCGAGGATTTGCCCGAGCCCGAGAGTCCCGTTATAACCGTAAGAGTATTGCGAGGGATAACAACATCAACATTTTTAAGATTATGTTGACGCGCACCTTTTATAATTATTTCTTCTTTTTCCAATTGCAGTAGCCGTTCTGATTCCCTTTTGTAAACAGAATTACTCATTCGACTGTTCGAAATCGTTGAGTAAAAGTTTAACAAAGGGCTAAATGAGTAAAAACCAATCTCCAATATACCGATAAATCAAGGTTAAATACAGATAATTCGCCGCGGTTGGTTCTTGATACGTGAAACAGTAACTTGCACACTTGAATAACTGATTACTCAATGAAAACAGACCCTATAAAGCAAGTAGCAACGTTCTCCGAAAAAACCTACAAAGAGCTCGGTTCCGAATTTATTGCACAACTGTACCCCATAAACACCAACGAAGAAGTCGAAGCGATACTTAAACAAATCCGTAAACAGTGGTACGATGCCACACACCACTGTTGGGGTTACATACTTGGCGAAGAGAAGAAATCTTCAGATGACGGTGAGCCCAAGGGAACCGCGGGAGTTCGAATAATTAACGCGTTTCAACACGAAGGAGTAAGCAATACCCTTGGTGTGGTAATACGTTATTTCGGGGGGAAGAAATTAGGAGTGGGTCCCCTTGGCAAAGCATATTATCAAAGTATGCTGGATGTATTGGCAATAGCCCCCGTAAGAACTCTGCACCCCTACACCACTATAACACTCGCCATGCCACTTGAGTTTTTGCGTCCCATTGAGCAGCTTATTTATGCTGAAAAAGCACAACCCGAGTACGAATTTACCGAAACCCACG
>CALKUG010000157.1 GCA_937996765.1 uncultured Ignavibacteria bacterium | reverse complement strand
AGCGTGGAAAAGATGTACGGGGCAGGCGAAGAGATTTACGTGCAATTATGCAATTCGATGAAGTAAATCCCAATTCGAACTATTGTTTTGGCGAGGGGGGAGCAGGAACATATTCAGACGGCAAACTCTATACGCGTTCAACAAAACGAGGCGACATTAAGCGAGTGCTTTCTGCATTGGTGCAGCATGGGGCTTTGGAGGAAATACTCTACGAAGCTCATCCTCATATTGGCTCTAATAAGTTACCAAAAATTGTTGAGCAAATTCGTAATACTATTATTGCCCATGGTGGCGAAGTTCGTTTCGAGAATAGGGTAACAGATTTTATCATCATGGATTCGCAGATGTTAGGCGTGGTGGTTAATGATGAAACGGAAGTTTTGGCAGATGCGGTGATAGTTGCAACTGGACACTCGGCCCGCGACATATTTTATTTGCTCGAAAAATGCGGTGTTCCTATAGAGGCAAAACCATTTGCATTGGGGGTAAGGATAGAACATCCTCAACAATTTATTGACCAAGCCCGTTATCATAGTCCTTTCAGGAATCCTCATTTACCTGCAGCAAGTTATTCGTTAACATGTCAAGTTGCGCAGAGGGGCGTATTTTCGTTTTGTATGTGTCCTGGTGGAATTATAGTCCCTGCTGCCACAGCCCCCGGGGAGATTGTGGTAAACGGAATGTCGGTAAGTAAACGAGATTCGCCATTTGCTAATTCAGGATTTGTGGTTCAGATTACAGAGCAAGAGTTACAGCCGTACGCAAAACACGGAGTGTTCTCGGCTTTAGCCCTGCAACAAGAAGTTGAACAAAAAGCTTTTCGGGTAGCTGGAGGAACACAAACAGCGCCTGCACAACGAGTAACTGATTTGCTTCAAGGAAAAGCATCGTCTTCTTTGCCAAAAACTTCTTACATCCCGGGAATTACATCGGTAGATATGAAAGAAGTATTGCCTGAATTTGTTTACAATGGTATCAAAGAGGCGTTAAAAGTATTTGATAAGCAAATTCGTGGATATGTACAAGAAGAGGCAATAGTGGTTGCGCCTGAATCGAGAACCAGTTCCCCCTTACGTATTCCGCGTGAAAAAGACACCTATGAACATATCACAATAAAAAATCTTTACCCTTCAGGCGAAGGCGCAGGTTACGCAGGGGGCATTTTAAGTGCGGCAATGGATGGGGAAAACGTTGCCGAAGCAATTGTTAAAAAGTTATTTAACGAAAGAATATCATGAAACAACATTCAACAAACTATTATAATACCTTTATTCTTATTGCAGAGGATTCATCAGTTTCCAACGCTGAAATTCCACCTGTAAAAGAAACAAATCGCACTGCTGCAAATATTCAATTTGAAATGATAATGAATAATCCCTACAGATATACTTCAGACGAAGTTTTGTTTCAGGTGTTTTACGAAAAAAATACTATTGATGAAAAAGAGAAAATATCTCAAAGGGAGTTGTTCTTTTCAAAAGGGCAACCGTGTTTTCGTGCATCGCCTTTAACAAAAAGGTATGGTTGGGGTGTACATTACAATGAGGAAGGGAAAATGGCGCTATACCCGGTTGAATCAAGTGAATATCAGAAGTATTCGAATGATACAGAGTTAAAAATCTTAAAAGCTATGAAATCTTCTCGTTAATTCTTGGATTTGGATTTTAGCTCTTGAAGTTTGATCAGGGCTTCGAGAGGCGTCATGGCGTTGATATCTAAATCGGAAATAGCTTTATGGATAGGATCGGGCTGTGCTTCAAACAAATTGAGTTGGTAGTAATTCTCTTCGATATGTTTGCGAATTTTAGCTTTTTTCTCATCGGCGGGGGTGAGTTCTTTACCCTCTAAATTCGCCAAAATTTCCTTTGCACGTTTTGTAACTGCAAGTGGGAGTCCCGCCATTTGAGCAACCTGAATTCCGTAGCTATGGTCGGC
>CALKUG010000156.1 GCA_937996765.1 uncultured Ignavibacteria bacterium | reverse complement strand
GAATTTAACTCGGCTATCAAAAAACTCCGTTTGAGAAGCGAGATGGTGTATGCAGAACGGTTTGTTCCGTTTGTTAAAGAATTGGCTGTTATGGTTGTAAGGACAAAAACCGAAACAGCTACTTATCCCGTTGTAGAAACAATTCAGGAAAATCATATCTGTAAATACGTTTTGGCTCCAGCAAGTATTGATGAAAAGATAGCAAAAAAAGCCAAAGCCCTTGCTATTCAATCGGTTGAAGCAGTTGAGGGATACGGACTTTTTGGAGTTGAGTTGTTCTTAACAAAAAACGGTCAATTGTTTGTTAACGAAATGGCACCTCGGCCTCATAATAGTGGTCACTTTTCCATTGATGCGTGTGTAACTTCACAATTTGAAAATCACATACGTGCGGTACTTAATATGCCAATCGGAGATACTTCTATGAAAGTTGAAGCATCCGTTATGGTTAATATTCTTGGCAAGCGCAACGCACCATTTTCAATGAAGCGTTATAAAGAAGCATTTACTTTTAAAGATGCGGCGGTACACTTTTACGGTAAGCATGAATCGCGTAAAGGGCGCAAAATGGGACATATAACTTTTGTGGGTAAATCCCTAAATACGTTGCTACGAAAAGCTAAAGAAATAGATAGTAAGATAACTTTGTAAATCACTCTGAGATAAGGAATACAACAATGAATACACCTTTGGTCGGCATTATAATGGGAAGTGATTCTGATCTTTCAGTGATGAAAGACGCTGCAACTCTATTAGAAGAGTTTGGAATTGCGTACGAAATTTCAATTATATCCGCGCACAGAACACCCGACGTTATGGCGCACTATGCAAAAACCGCCCATGAACGAGGATTGAAGGTTATTATCGCAGGTGCCGGTGGTGCAGCTCATTTACCCGGTATGACGGCAGCGTATGCAGTAGTTCCGGTTATTGGTGTGCCTGTTCAGTTGAAAACGCTTGATGGTATGGATTCGTTGCTCTCAATAGTGCAAATGCCGGCAGGAGTTCCCGTTGCAACTGTGGCAATTAATGCAGCAAAAAATGCAGGTATTTTGGCTGTGCAAATTCTTTCAGCGGGTAACGAGGGATTGTACAACAAGCTAACAGAGTACAAACAATCACTTGAACTTATGGTCGCCGAAAAAAATGCTAAACTAAAAGAATCATTGGGCAATAAATAAATTATGAATCGTGTGCTGCAATCGCAGGACCCGTTAATTTATCTGTATCCCACTCAGCGTTTTTGGAATATTTTTCAATTCTTTTTTCGCATATATTATACTGACACAAGTTACAAAGTGCGGGGTGGCAATAGTCCATGTGTATTAATACTTGGGCTCCGGGAATGCTCTCTCTAATTTTATCTTCAATATCATGCATTTCTTTATGCGCAATATCAATGGTAAAGTAGTTGGGCATTATCAAATGAAAATCAATAAACACCCGCTCACCCGATTCCCAATAGCGTAACTGGTGAATATCAATCCAATAATCTTTTCTGTTCTCTTTTAAGACTTTTACAATAACCTCAAGTTTTTCCTCATCGGCTTCGAGCATAAGTCCTTTTACCGATTGCCTGATTAATTGGTACCCTGTAAACAGAATATTTAACGCAACAATAATTGCAAGAATCGGATCGAGTGCTGTAATTCCAGTAAGCATTACTAAACCTACACCCACCACAACCCCGAAGCTTGTGAACGAATCTGT
>CALKUG010000155.1 GCA_937996765.1 uncultured Ignavibacteria bacterium | reverse complement strand
TACTGCCCATCAGATCTATTAAAGGCAGCGCGTGAGGATTCTGACCGCGCACTCTCATTAGGTGAACTCTATGGATATCGTAACGCCCAAGTTACTGTTATTGCACCAACAGGAACAATTGGCTTGGTTATGGATTGTGATACAACAGGTGTTGAACCTGACTTCGCCCTCGTGAAATTCAAAAAATTAGCAGGTGGCGGATACTTCAAAATTATCAATCAGTCGATACCACCGGCATTAGAGCGACTCGGTTACTCAGTTGAGCAAGCTAATGAAATTGTGAAGTATGCAAAAGGTGCAGGCACTTTGATTGGCTGTCCTTACATTAACCGCGAAACCCTTAAATCAAAGGGCTTTGGCGAGCGTGAACTTGATAAAATTGAAGCACAACTACCCGGCGTGTTTGAACTTGGTTTTGCATTTAATCGCTATACTTTAGGCGATGATTTCTTAACTAAAACTATGAAGTTTGAACTCGATCAAATCTCATCATATGAGTTTGATTTGTTAGCAGCTCTTGGATTTTCGAAGCAAGAGATTGCAGCAGCAAACGATTATGTATGCGGTACCATGACCGTTGAAGGTGCCCCATTTTTGAAACACGAGCATTATCCCATATTCGACTGCGCAAATAAGTGCGGCAAAAAAGGTACTCGTTTCATAAAGGCAGATGCGCACATAAAAATGATGGCATCAGCACAACCTTTTATTTCGGGTGCTATTTCAAAAACTATTAATCTCCCTTATCAGGCAAGCATAGAAGACGTTAAAGACGCTTACATGATGTCGTGGAAGCTTGGTGTTAAAGCCAATGCCTTATATCGTGATGGTTCTAAGCTTTCGCAACCTTTGAACACAGTTGTTGACGAAGAGTTTGAAGCAGTACTTGATGATGTTTTAGATAATAACATAGTAAAAGTGGCCGAAAGAATTATTCATAGATACATTGCTAAGCGGAGACGCTTACCGGATCGCAGACCAGGCTATACACAAAAAGCAAAAATTAACGGACAATCGGTTTACATCCGCACGGGTGAATACGAAAACGGGCAACTCGGTGAAATTTTTATTGACATGCACAGAGAAGGAGCAACCGTAAGAAGCTTACTTAACTGCTTTGCAATTTCAATTTCACTTGGGTTACAGCATGGAGTTCCCCTCGAGGAGTTTGTTGATGCGTTTGTGTTCACACGCTTTGAGCCTTCAGGAATTGTTTCGGGTAATGATAGAATTAAACTCTCTACATCTATCATCGATTACATTTTCCGCGAGCTTGCGGTAAGTTATCTCAATCGCACAGATTTAGCCCATGTTGATGAAGACCACAACAACCGTACTTTGTCATCCAAAGGTATGGGTTCGCAGGGAAAAGGCGTACACTCTGAATTCGAAAGCGAAGAGCTTGTAAGCGAACGCTTTTTTGAAATGGATAGAGTGCCAACCCAAGGCGGCAGCGAATATAACCGTGCACTTTCCACATCCGAAGTAATTGCACCAAGCAACGGAAAAGCTTCGGCTTCTTCGGGTGCTATGCAAGTGAAAATGAAAGTGGAAAAAGCAATCGAACGCGGTTACACCGGAGACACCTGTCCTGAGTGCCAAAGTATGGAAATGGTTCGTAACGGAACCTGTCTCAAATGTATGACCTGTGGTGCAACCACCGGCTGCAGTTGATTTAAATAGCAAAAGTTAAATAAAAAGGTCGCCTCATTTGGCGACCTTTTTTGTTTTAAAATGATACACATTGAGAATCCACAATCCAAAATGAGAAAATTGGGAGGGAGCTTTTTACAAAAAATGCTTTTTTAGGGTGTTTTTTGGCAACAATTAGATAGAGTTGATTTGGAATAATATTTGCAGTGTTTTACAGACATATACAAACGGAATAACAA
>CALKUG010000154.1 GCA_937996765.1 uncultured Ignavibacteria bacterium | reverse complement strand
CGAAGATTATTCCTTTTACACATTTTTTCTCAGCAGTTCTTAAACTGTACCATAGTGGAAGTTCGGTTATACATTGTAAAAACGAGATTATTGCTCTTTTGCTATTTCTCATTCCATTTGTAGCCATAGTTCCATTTACACTAAAACGAATAATAAATAAATCGAAGCTGGTGCAGCATGTTTAAGACACAGCTTTCAGCTCTTTTCGCAATAATAAAACGTGAATTTTACTTTGTTGTTAACGATAAAAGTATTTCATCCATTTTACTTATTGCACCATTGTTTTTTGGGATATTCTACGGCACTGTCTATATAAATAAGGGTGAACAAGATGTTCCTGTGGCAGTTCTCAATCTCGACAATACTCAATATTCAAGAGATTACATAAGAGCAATAGATGCCACTGAAGTGGTTGAAATAGTTAAAGAAATTGAAAACTACTCTGCTATTGAAGAGCTTATTCAGTCGGGAGAAATCCAAGCTGCTGTTGTTATTCCTAAAAACTTTTATCTCTCGCTCACGCAAGGTGAAAAGGCAAGTGTTAAGCTCTACTTAAACAATTTACGTTTCCTCAGCTCAAACGATATCAACAAAGCGGTAACATCTGTAAATCTTGAAGCAATAAAACAATTGCGTTTAGAGATGTTCAAACAGAAAGGTTATACATCGGGGGAAGCGGAGATTTTAGCTGAACCAATTGCGCTTGGCGTACACACTCTTTTTAACTCAAGTGAAACCTACGGTGAATTTTTACTGCCCGGTATGCTTATACTTATACTACAACAAACATTGCTTATCGCCATGGCACAAAGCATTGCAAAAGAAAAGGAACAAGGGAGTTTAAAAGAATTATGGAGGACTTCCGGTTACAGTTCACTAATGGCTTTAACAGGAAAAGGTATTTTCTACCTCATAATTTCGCTGTGTTATGCAGTCTTTTACTATGGATTTCTTTTTGCAATTCTTGACGTTCCTTTAGTTGGTTCGCCGTTGCTACTACTTGGAATAACTATAGTATTCTTGATGGCTACTATATCACTGGGATTTCTGATGAGTTCTCTATTTAGAAGAAAGTTACACGCACTACAGCTTATGGCTTTTTCTACTTATGTATTTTTCTTTCTCTCGGGGTACAGTTGGCCAAACGAAGGACTCCCCGTTATTCTCAAATATTTAAGCCAGGTATTCCCTCTCACCCCATTTCTAAAAATATACATCAGCGTGGTTTCAATGGGTGGCGAAATAGCACATATTACCGATGGTTTAATTCATCTGATTATTCTATTTTTTATTTTAAGTACTCTTGCTTACACGAGATTGCGTTATCTTTTCTTAAGCGAAGCTCAATAAAAAACGGCCTTTAAACGAACTGATGATTCGCGACCTTTATCATCGCGGCAGGTAATGAGAGTTGCATTGTGCTTTACTGTATAGAAGATTTTTTCGCCGGGAACAGATTTACCTAAATAGGTATTATCTGCAAACCAATATAAAATCTGAATATCGTGCGAAGCCGCTGCTTGCAGCATTATTTGTTGGTCTTTCCCTAACTCCAACAAATATTCGAAATTGGCAGTTGGAGATATTATCTTGGGACCCGCTCCACCCTTTTTTGTGATACAATTTTTTGAATGAGGTGGAATATTGTTCTCAGTTACCCCACGGGATGAGTACCACATTGAAAGCTCTGGTTCATATTTATTGATCACTTGAGCAGTATATCCCGAATCCGGTAAACACTCCCTGCAATAACTCTCTGAATTGTTATTGGCAACATAAATAGTTGAATGAAGGTCACATATCTTCCCTGATGACACACCGGGTATAAAAAAATCTTTCTCGCGCTTGCTGCATAAAGGTCCTGCTACCATACCAGACTCCATACAAATCTCACGTTCTTTAATTTTCGAGGTTGGTACTGAAATTTCACCGGGTGACTGGTCAATAGCTTTGAACAAATCAAAAAGTAAAGGAACCGATGCCTGAACACCTACTAAATCAGGTGCCCCCCTGCCGTCGAAATTGCCCATCCATACCCCAATAGTATATTGTTTCGAGTAACCGATTGCCCACGCGTCTCGTTTGCCATACGAGGTGCCTGTTTTCCAAGCAATACGCGGTAAATCAGAACGCGAGATATATTCCTCCGGGAAATCGGGGCGCGTATTTTTTTGTAACATCACTGTGGTGAGGTAGGCAGCTTCGGGTGAAAATACCGAGTGCTTTGCACTGATATTATTACCCTTAATGTAACGTAAGTTTTTAATGTTTCCGCTATTCGGGAATGCAGTATAGAGTCGTACCATTTGCTCCAAAGTTACGCCACATCCACCAAGAATTAAACTGAGACCTAACGATGCTTTTTGTTTTTCTATAACATAAAACCCGTTATCTGAAAGTAAGCGAACAAATTCTTTAGTACCCACTAGGTTTAAAAGGGTTACTGCAGGAATGTTAAGCGAATTTACCAATGCGTATGAAGCTGTTACCTTGCCTCTAAATTCTAAATCGAAATTATCAGGTGTAAATCCTGCAAAATCACTGGGTATGTCATTAAGCATCAGCTTAGGAGTTATCAATCCTCTATCCAATGCATTTGCGTATAAAAAAGGTTTTAAAGCTGAGCCCGGACTGCGTATAGAACGCACTCCGTCATTTTCTCCCTGGTTCTCACGATTATAATAATCTGCTGAACCGGCATAAGCAACCACATCACCTGTAGAATTATCAACTACTAATACTGCTCCGTTTGAAATACCCGTTGATGAGGCTCTCCGAACATAATTTCCGAGTAATCGCTCCACGATAAGCTGGTGACTGTAACGGAGTGTAGTTTGGGATGTTGTTTCATTGGAAAACCTTACTACTGCTCGTGTAAAATGAGGTGCAAGATTCGGGATACTGTATCGAGTTCTAACAAAGGTTTCAGATATTGCATCGCGTGTAACTGCCTCGGAAAACACTCCTGCATTTTCCAAACGCTCTATCCAATAATTTCTCTGCCTTATGAGGTCATTATCTCTATCTATTCTTAAACTGTTGGGGTTGTTGGGAATAATAGTAAGGGCAACAGACTCTGCGGCACTTAAATGCAAAGGACTTTTATTAAAATAGAGCAACGATGCTGCTTTAACGCCTTCAACATTTCCTCCGTAAGGCAACAATGATAAATAAAGCTCGAGTAATTCTTTTTTTGAGAACCGAAGTTCAAGTTGGAAAGCAACAAACATTTCGTAAACTTTGGAGGCATATGTTCGGTAACCTCCTGTGAGCATTCTGGCTGTTTGCATACTTATTGTGCTTGCTCCCGAAACCCTTTCACCACCAAGGATATTTTGGATAAGTGCTCGAGATATGGCAAAGGGGTCAACTCCAATGTGATAATAAAACCGTGAATCCTCTTTCTCAATCAATGCATCAATCAACTGGGGCGAAACTTCCTCCAAACTTGAGTACATGCGCCATTTATCATCATCCGTTAAATATCCGGTTAACAAAGTCCCTTCAGATGAATATACCACCTGCGAAAAGGATTTTAATTTTGGGAAAGGAAAAAGGAAGGCAAACCAAAGTAAAAAAAACACTGCTCCCCAATAAATATAAAACAGTCTCTTCTGCTCGTAATAACAATTAGTAACTACAAACAAAAAAGACTGTTTAAAAAGATGAGTAATTTGCATCAAGCTATTGAATACTGATTGTTCCGCCTTGAACAACCGATTGCACTGATGGATTATACATACTTTCTGCAATAAGCGGACTGACCACAAACCGTCCTTTATTAACCGCTCTAATCAAATAACGATACTCACGAGCAACACCCTTCGCACCGGAATCTGTAAACAGAACCAAACGATCGTCGCGAATATCAAGAGATTGTATTTCTAACGGTTGTTTACCCGTGTTACCCAATCTGTCGTAATTTTGAAACCGTGCATTTTCTATCTCAAATCCCGCGGGAACAATGTCTGTAATAGCGATATTATTGTCGCGGATATCTGAACCTACCAAACTTAGTGAGACTACAATTAAATCACCTTGTTTGATAGAGGCTGCAGAAACTGCTGTTCCTGTTTTATAATCATAGTAAGTTCTACGTACTTGAAGATTTTTATCTCCCGGCTGTAGAGATTTACCTGAGAAAATGCCCGATTGAGTGACCGCATAAAATACCTCACCGGAGCCATCGGTAGTCAGATCTAAAGATCCATTTGAGTAATCAGTTTTAACTACTGAAAAATTAGACCCATTAAACACTCCGAGCTTTGTACCTGACTGAGATACCGTTACTTTCAAATCCTTATAAGGTTTTGAGCCGTAAGCTTTACCGAGAGCCATATAATACATAGCCAGATCGTGTGTTGAATAAACAGATTCTTGCTTCCCTACTAAGTAGCGAAGAAGTTGGTTCACTTGTGCGTTACCCGGCTCTATTTCGGCTAAGAGGTACAACTTAATAGATTGAGTACGAATCTGTGAATCCATTTGATC
>CALKUG010000153.1 GCA_937996765.1 uncultured Ignavibacteria bacterium | reverse complement strand
CCTTTCCTTAAAAAACAAAAACAACTTCAAACAATTCTTTAATAATACTCAAAAAGGATAATTAGTTCCCTATCTATAACATCCGCAAAACTTTCACTTTTTGACTCAAATTTTTGCTTTTTTATTTAATTTTATTTCACTATGTTTATTTAGATTAAATCTAAAAAAGATAAATTTTGGAAACATCGAAGGCAGTTAAAGAGTTTATAGCGTATTTAAAGCGAATGGGTTTTCGTGTTACGCCTGAAAGAATCCGCACATTAGAAGCAGCCCTTAATTATCAAGGTCACTTCACAGCGGATGAGTTGTATTTGGTTATACAGGGCTCAGATCAGCATGTTTCAAGGGCTACTGTCTATAAAGCATTAGAACTTTTGGTAAAAGCCGATTTACTTGTAGAAGTTCAGTTTCGCGATCATACCAAACGCTTCGAAAGCAAGTTCAAACGTACTCTCCACGATCATATTCACTGTCTTGAGTGTAATAGTGTGAAGGAATTCACCAACACTGAAATTGAAAAAATGATTGCTAAAGTAGTGCACGATTTTGGTTATACCCTAAGTCACTACTCACTCAATATTTTTGTTCATTGCACAAATAAAGAAGATTGTAACAATAATGACAGCATTGTATAGCATCAAAAAAGGTTCTACGGTAGTTGTAAAGCAACTTCCAGTTGGAACAAACAAGATACAGATGATACGCATTGGCATCACCGAAGGGCAAATGGTTTTTTGTTTGGAACGCCTCCCCGGAGGAACTATTATCGTTCAAAAAAATAGACAAGAAATTGCAATTGGCGCCGATCTCGCTAAACAGATTGTGGTTGAACAGGTTTAAGCTTTAGTAAAAGAAACGATGTTTAAGTTTTTGTATGTTTGGAAAGGTTAATGGAGAATATACGTCACTCCTCCCCCTCTGATAGTCCCACCGCTAAACAACCCGAAAAGGTTGTTCTTGTAGGGAACCCCAATGTTGGCAAATCACTAATTTTTAACTTCCTTAGCGGTTCTTACGTGGATGTGTCCAACTTCCCCGGAACAACTGTTTCTATCAGTACAGCCACCTACAAACAATTTAAGATTTTAGATACTCCGGGTGTCTATGGTATTTCTTCATTCAACGACGAAGAAATTGTTGCCCGCGATGTAATTCTCCAAGCCGATAGAATTATCAATGTGGTGAATGCTCTCCACTTGGAGCGCGATTTGTTTTTAACGCGTCAGCTTATTGATGCCGGTAAAAAGATAACTGTTTTACTGAACTTCTCAGATGAGCTAAAACGCCGCAATATAGCTATAGACCACGAAAAACTCTCCAAAATCTTAGGTGTGCCCGTAATCCCTACTTCCGCAATCAACAAAAAAGGGTTCGATAGATTAGATGAGGCAATAGAAAAAGCTTGTGTTGGTTTTCGTAACCCTGAACTGCAAAAACTTATTGACCCCTTAGCGGCAAAAACCCATAGCAACGCCGAAGCACTTTTGATACTCGAAGGTGATGAAGATATTGCTACTAAACACGGCATTCCTTGCGGAACCCCCGACGAGCGCGAAATTATTTACATCGAGCGTCGCAATGCTGTAAACCAAATTATGAGCGATGTTGAGTTCGAAGATAGCAACAAGGGTAAGTTTTTTAATTTCTTGGGACGCATCTCCCTGCATCCCGCTACAGGCGTTCCGCTTCTTTTAGTTATTCTTACAATACTCTATTTTTTTATCGGTGATTTTGTTGCCCAGCGGGTGGTTGGCTTTACCGAAGGGTATTTAGGTAATTATTTATTCGAGTACCACCTAAAGTCGTTTGTTGGCAATAATGCCGGTTTTAACGCTGAGGTAACACTTATAGATGAACATGATGAAGAAATTGGCACAAAGGTCTATGCTTTCCCCTCGGGATTAAATGCTGATTTCAATCTTGCCAAAGAATTTAAATATCAATCGCGTTTGCCTAACTCCTCTACTCACTTCGAGTTTCATAACCCCTATGTTAAACTTTTTGTTGGTGAGTTTGGGGTGATTAGCATGACCGTAACCTACTTAGTATTCCTTCTGCTACCACTGGTTGTGGCATTCTACCTTGTTATGGCTGTGCTCGAAGATAGTGGTTATCTACCGCGATTGGCGACCATGATGGATAAATCCCTTTCCTACCTTGGACTCAATGGCAGAGCTGTAATCCCAATTATGCTTGGGTTTGGGTGCGTTACTATGGCAAATATCACCACACGCATACTTGGCTCCGAGCGTGAAAAAACCATAGCCATTGCAATACTCCAGTTTGTTATCCCCTGCTCCGCTCAACTTGCAGTAATTGCAGTACTTATGAGTTCGGCGGGATTTGGTCCTTTTGTACTCTACTCAGTAGTAATTTTTTCTGTTTTAATCATACTTTCTACCATACTCAACAAAACTCTTCCCGGAGAAAGCACTCCCCTTCTTATAGATTTACCCATAATGCGTATGCCGCGCATAGATAACATACTCAAGAAAACTTTATTCCGTAGTTACGGGTTTATGAAGGAAGCGGGATCGTGGTTTTTTATTGGAGCTCTGCTTGTTGGTGTGTTAGACATCACCGGACTGCTCGCTGCATTCTCCAATTTCCTTTCACCGCTTACAACGGGATGGTTGAAACTCCCGGCCGAGGCATCCTCCGCATTTATTATGGGAACCGTGCGTCGTGATTTTGGTGCAGCCGGTTTATTCGAAATGGCACTTTCACCAATGCAAAAAACGGTTTCTCTGATAGTAATTACCTTGTTCACACCCTGCATTGCAAGCGCAATGGTTATGGTTAAAGAACGCGGCTTCAAAGAAGGTGCTATCATTTGGGTTGGTACTTGGATTGTGGCATTCCTCGTTGGAGGAATAATTGCTCAAATTTTTATCTAATTAGTTACTTTACAACTTCAATATTTCACATTTCTTAACTGAATTAACAGGATAGGTTCAATGCGTTCTCTTTACGGATTACTTACAGCCGTTGCGCTGTTTTTTGTTTCCCTTAATGGTCAAGCCGTTTCCGACACATTCCGCTTACCACAAGAAAAACATTTTGGTGCTATACGTATGCTCACCAACGGCGGAGAAAACGCCGAAGCATACTTAAGTTTTGATAACACAAAATTGATTTACCAAGCAACCACCGAGGGAATGGATTGCGACCAGATTTTTACGATGGATTTATTTGGCAATAACAAAACTATGGTTTCTACGGGTCACGGACGCACCACCTGCGCCTACTACCTCCCCGGCGATACCACCATTGTGTATGCTTCCACTCACGAAGCTGATGCAAGCTGTCCCCCGCCACCCGACCGTTCAAAAGGGTATGTTTGGAAACTCTACGAATCGTTTGATATCTTTTCTTCTTCCGCGGATGGTTCGAACCTTAAGCGTTTAACCGATGCCCCCGGGTATGATGCCGAGGCAACCGTATCGCCAAAAGGTGATAAAATGGTATTCACCACGCTAAGAGATGGCGACCCTGAAATTTATGTAATGGACCTCGATGGCTCCAATCAAAAACGCTTAACGCACGAAAAAGGATACGATGGTGGTCCCTTTTTCTCACACGACGGAAGTAAAATTGTATTCCGCGCTTCGCGTCCTAAAACAGCTGATGAACTCAAAGATTATGATGACTTGGTTACCAATGGTTATGTGCGTCCCACAACGCTCGAAATTTTTGT
>CALKUG010000152.1 GCA_937996765.1 uncultured Ignavibacteria bacterium | reverse complement strand
AACCCGCGACATCAACCTTGGCAAGGTTGCGCTCTACCAACTGAGCTATTCCCGCGTCAAAATTCTAAAAGAACGTTTCCAAATATAAGGGTATTTGAGTTTCTAAGCAAGATGTCCTAAAAAAAATTAGGAATATTTTGCTCTCAATTCTGTAAATAGCTTCGCTGCTTCGGATTTGAATTCGGTGCATCCCAATCTTAGGGCAGTTTCTATATCACTCATTGCATCTTGGTTCAGGCGCAATGCGTTTTTAACTGCTGCACGTACATAGAAAGCATCGCCAAACTCCGAATTATTGTTTATCGCAGCATTAATTTCTTTTAATGCCGGGTCAAATTTATCTTGTTTTAATAAAACGGTAGCTTTTTTGTAGAATGGACGGTAGTCATTGGGCATTTCTTTGCATACCTTATCATAATCTTGCGCAGCTGCGTTAAGGTCGCCCATTGAAACACGCAAATCTGCACGTTCGGAATAAGCAAAAACATATTCGGGTTTATTAAGTAATATCGAAAAATCTGACATTGCCCCTGAATTATCACCCAACCGAACTCTTGCTCTTGCACGATTAAGATAGAGCTCGGTTAAATCGTTGCGTAAATCGATTGCTTTACTAAAATCTCTAATTGCATTGGCAAAATCACCTTTTCGGAAGTTTAGGAGGCCTCGCCCATTAATCATTAACGCATCGTTTGGTGAAATACTTATTGCATCGCCGTAGTATTTAAGAGCAGAATCATAGTTTTTATTCTCCGCTTCCATTTCAGCTACGTTTTGCAACACAATTGGATCTTTAGGTGCGAGAGATAATGCCATACCAAAATCGGCATTACCGCCTTCTGAGTCTCCTACTGATTTTCGTAATGCACCGCGCTTAATATAAATTACAGGCTCATCAGTTTTAATTTGAATCAAGCGGTCGTATGCTTCAATAGCATCTTGCACTCTATCTTCTTTAATGTAGATGTTAGCAAGAAACTGGTATGCTTCGCTGTAATCTGATTTAGCTTTAATTGCGCTTAAAGCAGCATTTTTAGCCTCAATCAAATCGCCTTTGGCTGAGTACACCATTGCGAGATTGTAGAATCCTTCGTAATAGTTGCTGTTTCCGTTAACCGAAATTTTTAGATCGTTAATTGCTTCGTCCAATCGGCGCATATTAAATGCTGCGATCCCTCGCTTATCGTAAGCAATATAATTATTGGGTCGTAATTCAATCGACCGTGTGAAATCGTCATGAGCTTCTTTAAACTGTTTTAAACGAAGTCTTATCAATCCCCTTAAATTGAATCCTTCAAACTCATTTGGCACCGCTGCGATAAAAGTATCTACATCTATGAGTGCTTCTTGAAGATTGCCTATATGCTCTTTACAAAGGGCACGGAAGAAATATGCAGATTTTTTTTGAGGCTGCTTTTCTATAATTGAAACAAATTCCTGTAGGGCTTCGGAAAACTTACCAAGATGCACTAACGATTTAGCCCGGTAGTAATTAATATCTAATTTTGCACCAGGGTTAATTTGCAAAGCAGAATCAAATGATTCAATTGCAGCTGAATCATCACCCAATTCCTGGTGGCAAATTCCCTTAAAAAATAAACAAGTAGAGGATTTAGGTTCAAGTGAGAGCGCTTCGTTCACTAAAACCATTGCTTCGGGGAATTGCTTCTCTGAAATAAGCTTATGAGCTTTTTGTTTGAGTTTTTCAAATTTATCCAATCCCAAAACGGAATCAAACATACCCATATTGTACCTCGATTATTTTCTTGAACCGTGAATAAAACCGCGATAGGGAACCGATGAAGTAGTTGTAATAAATGCATCGGAATCTATAGACTCAATGATCCTCATTACTGCAGGTCTTTCTTTACGTGCAATTATGCACATTACAATTGAAACTTCACCCATACCGCCTTCTCCCGGCAATATGGTAACACCGTGTTTAGCTGACCTTAATGCTTCGGCTATTTCGAGGGAGCGTGTTCGGGAAATTATATTCATCTGAATGTGTCCCAATCCTATACGTTGTTCAAGACTGATACCGAGAATATTTCCCAAAGCAAAGCCAACTGCATAACCAAAGAGATTATAAATGTTATCGAGTTGTTGGAAAATGAATCGTATTGCAAATACCCATATAAGTACCTCAACAAATCCTGCTATAGCTGCAGGGTATTTTCTGCCTTGTACTACAAGAATTGTTCTAAATGTACCAATTGACACATCGCATATGCGCATAAGCGCGATTATAAAGGGACCTAAAATTGAATCGAACATATACTTAAATCTGTTATTTAGTTAGTTAAAATAATCAATTCTCTTATTTAATTCATATTTTTGTTTTGTCAATTTTGAAGAAGTTATGAGAGAATCTGAACGACAATATTTAGTTGAAAAGCTTTATAAAAAAGGGATTAAGGATAAAACGGTTTTAAAGGCAATTTTGAATGTTGAAAGACATCTATTTGTTCCCACCGCAGTTCAACAACATGCTTATGAGGATGTTGCATTGCCAATTGGAGGCGGACAAACAATCTCACAACCCTCAACGGTCGCTTTTATGTCATCGGTACTTTCCGTAAACCCCGGAGATAAAGTACTTGAAATAGGAACAGGTTCCGGGTATCAAGCAGCGGTACTTTCAAAAATGGGTATTCGCGTTTTTTCAATTGAACGTGTTTATGAGTTGTTTATTAAAACTCAAAAAATGTTTGATGAAATGAGAATTCAAGTAACAACAAGATTTGGTGATGGTACAATTGGCTGGGAAGAATATGCTCCGTTTAAGGGTATTATTGTAACAGCGGGAGCACCAAGCATACCTGAGGCACTAAAAAAACAACTCGATATAAATGCTAAACTTATCATACCCGTAGGAGATAAAAGTTCGCAAAAATTAATTGTGATGAAAAAGAATGCTCCCGATTCTTTCTCGATTGAAGAGATACCAAATTTTGCGTTTGTTCCGCTTATAGGGAGAGATGGTTGGCAAGGGTAGTTGTAATTGCCGGACCGACAGCCTCAGGCAAAAGCTCATTGGCAATTAGCTTAGCTCAGAAATACAGCGGTGAGATTATCAGTGCCGATAGCCGACAGGTTTATAAGTTATTGGATATTGGGACAGCTAAGGTTACCGTTGAAGAACAAAAAGCTATCCCACACCATCTTATTGATTTAAAGATGCCTAATGAAGAGTTTAATGCTTTCGAATTTGAAACTCTGGCTCTCAAATCAATAGAAATAATTTGCGGAAAAGAGAAGCTGCCAATTGTTGTCGGAGGATCAGGTCTTTACATCAGAGCATTATTGGAAGGTATAAGCGATACTGCTGATACCAAAGAAGATGTGAGAGAGTATATTCAAACTCAATTACGGGAGCATGGAAGAGAAAACCTTTATAAAATGCTCCTTGAACAAGACCCACAAACAGCGAGCACAATGCTCCCACAAAACTATAAAAGAGTTGTTCGGGCTCTTGAAGTTCTACTTTCAACCGGCAAATCCATAAGGGAGCACCATAAAAATTATAAAAGGGAGCATGAGCATGAATTTATTTCTGTTTTGTTGAATCCTGAAAGAGAAGCACTTTACTCCTTGATTGATTCCAGGGTGGATAAAATGTTGTGCAGTGGACTAATTGAAGAAGTGCAAAGATTGAAGGATCAAGATTATTCACCTGAAAATAATGCGCTAAACACCGTGGGATATAAAGAAATTTTTATGCTATTAAGTGGGGAAATAGACCGGGATGAGGCAGTAAGAC
>CALKUG010000151.1 GCA_937996765.1 uncultured Ignavibacteria bacterium | reverse complement strand
AACCTACCCTGAAATTGCAAAAAGGCAACAAATTCAAGGAAAAGTATTTTTACTCGCGTACATCGACGAAAAAGGTAAAGTTGATGATGTAAAAGTGATTCGTGGTATCGGTGGTGGTTGTGATGAAGCAGCCGTGGATGCTGTAAAAAAATCATCTTTCACACCCGGGAAAAATAAAGGCGCTGCTACAAAGGTAAAACTTTCACTCGCTATTACATTTAAGTTATAAAAAAACAGTTTAGATTGTTTCATTATTAAACTTTTCTTTTTTCAATTTTGTTGTTATTTTACAAAATAAAGTTATTTATTGATTAGAGTGACAGCATAAACTGAGTTAGTAGTTTATAGATCATTTGCATATTACCCACTGAGGTATTATTCCGATTTCTCCAACAAAATTGTGGAATAGCAATATGATTTCCCTAAGTAAACTCTCCATAAAACGACTCTCCGCTATATTTGCCGTGTTTGCAGTAGTCTCTGTAGTTCTCCTTGCCGGAGGATTTATTCACACAGCAATTCTTCATAGAACAAGTGTTGAAGAACTTGTTCATACAGATCAGAAGTTCCTTCAAAATATTGAAAACCTTTACTCAATGGGTTTGCAAACCGAACAAGCTACACGAAATATCATCTTTGACCACAACGATGATAAAGCAAAAAACAATTATAAAAATGCAGATAAGGACTTTCTCGCAAGCATTGAAGTATTAAAGGGAATAGCAAGCAGTACTCCCTACTTTAATGAATATGCAAGTGTAATTACTTCAATTGCTAAGCAATGGGGTGATTTGGATGTGCTTAAACGTGAGGTGCATCGTGTTGCTATCGAAGAATCAGATAGTGCAGCAATTGCTTTACTAAAGACCAAAGAAACACCGGGCTGGCGGAAAGTAAAAGATGAAATTCTCTTATTAGGTAAAAATGCTCGTTCAAAAATGGATGAAAAAGTGGTTGCAACTTCTGAGTGGTCAACTTTTACATTATACGCATCCACAATTCTCTCATTGATAATACTTGCAGGATTTATTTCCTTCCTCAAGTACATCTACTCAATCATTACTCGCCCACTCGCCTCTATGCACGAAGCTGCATTAAAAATTAACAGTGGAGACTTTAAGTTTAATTTGCATCAAAAAGAAATAAATGAGTTTTCTGATTTATTCACCTCTTTTAACACCATGAAAGATACTATCAAACGGCAATTCTTGTTTTTAGATAATCTTTCTGCCCCGGTTCTCTATGTGAATAATCGTATGATTGTTGAATATGCTAATATTGCCGCAAGTAGTGTATTAGGACTATCAAAAGAAGAAATAATTGGCAAGAAAAAGTGTCTTGGCGATTTTAAACTTCACTCACAGAATTCACCTGAATGCGACCACATGAACACACTCTTGAGCGATAAGCGTGTAACAGGTGAAACTTCTATTGTTACAAAAGGAAAATTAAAATACTATATTTCCTCAGGCATACCCATTAAAAACGATGACGGAGTTATCGAAGGTGCATTAGAATATTTTGCAGATGTTACTCCTATACGCGAGCAGCAAGAAGAACTCAGCAAATCGTCTCAAATTTTGATGGATGCTTTGGATAAAGTTGCGTCAGGTAATCTCGCGGTTACTATTAATGAGTCATCGGACAACGAACACACGATGGGACTCTTTAACGGATTCAACAAAACTATACACCAAATGCAAGAGATGATTTCAATGGTGAGGGATGCGGTTTCGCAGTCTTCCGAAAACTTTGCCTCTATACAGACTCTCCTTTCGGAAATTTCGGGAGCATCAGATGTTGAGCGTACAAGAGTATCTGAAATTGCAAATGCTACCATGGAAATGGATTCTACAATTCATTCCAACGCTCAACTCACTGAAAAAGCTGCAAGTATGTCGGAAAAAGCAAACAAAGCTGCTAACGATGGCTCGCATGTAATACAAGATACCATTACTGAAATCAACTCACTTTCCAATGTTATTGCAGATGTTTCAAAAAAAGTTACCGACCTCGGAACACGCAGTCAACAAATCGGAGAGATTGTACAAGTGATTAACGATATCGCCGATCAAACTAACCTACTTGCATTAAATGCTGCTATAGAAGCAGCACGTGCCGGTGAACAAGGTCGTGGTTTTGCTGTTGTTGCCGATGAAGTGCGCAAACTTGCCGAGAAAACAACAAAAGCAACAAAAGAAATTGCGGATATGATTAAAACCATACAAAATGAGACTTTTGCTGCCATTAACGCAATGTCATCAGGACAATCAGAAGTTCAAAAAGGCAAAGATTTAGCTTACAAAGCAAGTATGGCGATAAAAACGATTAAGGATTCCTTTGGTGAGATGCAAATGGTTGTTTCCCAAGTTGCAAGTTCATCTGTTGAACAACAGGCAGCAAGCGAATCAATTAAAGAAAGTATGAATGATATACAACAAATGATTGAGCAATCACATACTAATATAGAAATGATTAATGCCAATGCTCAAAATATGAACGAAACTAATTCGCAACTATTTGAAGCAGTTGATCAGTTTGAGGTTGAATCCAAGGTTAAAACTAAATCCTACCAAAATCAAAAACGAAAAATGCTTGCATAACTTAATCTGACTTTACCGAAAGATTAGTTTAGAGTCACAATACAAAATATTGTGACTCTTTTTTTTATTCTACAATCTTCTTCGCATTAGCAAAATACAAAATTGAGCCAAATACAATCATAATACTTCCCCACCACAATGAGGGTTGTGTTTCGGAAAGCACTGTTTTAATAACCGGCGGATTATACAGCAAATAGACACCGTTAGCCAAAATAACAAAACCTATTGCCATTAAAATTAAACCTACAAAGTACCAAATGGGCTTCATTTATTTCTCCTACCAGAATATTATGTTGAGAACGATGAGTATAAAAAGGGAAACTAATGCCAAAAAGACCGGTCTCTTCACAAACGGAATACCCTCCTCACTTGGCAGAGGCGTAAGCCCTTTAACTAAGCCAACAAGCTCAGATTTCTCTCGCTTTTTAGTAAACAAACTGATTACAATAGTTAAAACAAAACATATGAGCCACGCCCACCATGCACGCCAAAAATTGGCTGCCATTTCACTCTGCACGTTTGAAAGCGTTATATAGCTCTCATTTATCCAGTGAAATCTTACACCTAACCACATCGCAAACGATGAAAACATACTGATAACCAAGCCCCAGAAGGCACCTGTTGGTGTGATCCACCATACAAACATTCCTAATAACATGGTTGCAAACAATGGTGCATTAACCCACGAAAATATTGCCTGCATATAATCCATAATACTCGGGAAACTTTTTGCCCAATACGCGGCTGCAAGCGAAAGTAAAACTCCAACAACCGTGGAAATTCTGCCCATAACCAATAAGTGCTTACCCGAAGCTTCTTTGTTTATTACGGCTTTGTAGATATCATAGGTCCACACAGTGTTGAATGCACTGATATTGCCTGCCTGCCCGGCCATAAAACCCGCTAACAGAGCCGTTACACCTAAGCCCACAAGCCCCGAAGGGTAGTAACGCTGTATCAGTAATGGCAGTGCCGAGTCGTAATTAACTTGACCATTATCCACCAATAACTTGAACCCGCTGGCAGGGTCGTTGGCTAATGCAAGAGCAATTAAACCCGCTAAAATGACTATAAACGGAAGAACCATTTTGAAGAAAGATGCAAGTATAGGAGTAATGCGTGCGGAGCGAAGATCTTTTGCTGAAAAAGCACGTTGCACCACTAAAAAATCTGTAGTCCAATACCCAAATGAAAGAACAAAACCTAAACCTAATACTAAACCACCCCAATGTATTAACATACCATTCTGAGAGGGATCGTTAGAAGTTGACCAGATACTATTCATCGAATCAGGTAAGCGATTCAGAATTTGATCAACGCTACCTATTTCAATAATACCCATAACTGATACAAGAAACAACCCAAACCAAATCAAAAAGAATTGAATGATTTCGGTGAATATCGCTGACATCAATCCGCTGAGAGTTACATAAATTGCCACAGTGATGCCTGAAACCCACATGCTTACATCCCAATTCCACCCTAAAAAAGTATGGAGCACTAATGCCATAGCATATAAGTTAATTCCTGAAACAAGTATGGTCATAACACCAAATGAAATACCGTTCAAAACTCTTGTTTTCTCATCAAAACGCATTTTAAGATAACCGGGGATCGAACTTATTTTGCTTTGATAATAAAAAGGCATCATATAAATACCCAAAAAAAGCATTGCCGGTATTGCCCCTATCCAATAAAAATGTGCTACATACATTCCATATTTGAATGTATTACCTGTCATTCCTAAGAGCTCTAAAGCACCGAGGTTTGCGGAAAGAAAAGCAATACCGGCAACCCATGCTGAATTTTTCCGACCTGCAAGAAAGAAATCCTCATGACTTGTAGTAAACTTTTTGAGATACACTCCGATGCCCAAAATGAATACAAAGTAAATAAGTATTACAAGCCAATCCACAAAAGTTAACCCGATTGCTTCCATATTTGCCTTTATTAAAGAGTTAATAACTATTCAAAATTAAGAACTCAAATTATTAAAATATATTTTATGTAAGAAATATCGGCATAATTAGATGAAGATTTAAAA
>CALKUG010000150.1 GCA_937996765.1 uncultured Ignavibacteria bacterium | reverse complement strand
AGCATACCGTAAAATGGTACTTAGATAACAAACAGTGGTGGGAGAGAATACTCTCGGCCGAATACCTCAATTATTATAATAAACAATATGGAAATATATAATAAATGAAAATTTCAGTAATAGGAACCGGATATGTAGGGTTGGTAAGCGGCACTTGTTTTGCCGAAATGGGCAATTCGGTAATCTGCGTGGATAATAATCCCGATAAATTGGCAAAATTAAAGAGTGGTAAAGTTACGATATACGAACCCGGTCTTGAGGTTCTTTTTGAAAGAAACATTAAAAATAATCGTCTTACCTTCACAAACGATTTAACAGCAGCCGTAAAAGAATCCGATGTTCTTTTTCTTTGTCTTCCCACCCCACAGGGTGAAGATGGGTCGGCAGATTTAAAGTATGTGCTTGGCGTTGCAGATGACATTGGTAAAATATTGGTTGAAGAAAAAATAGCCGATTTTAAGATTTTAGTTAACAAATCGACCGTTCCCGTTGGCACAGCGCAATTAGTAACCAACGCTGCAGCAAAGTACGGTGCTACAAATTTCTCAGTGGTATCAAATCCTGAATTCCTCCGCGAGGGATTTGCAGTAGAAGATTTTATGAAACCCGACCGCATTGTAATTGGATCTGATAACCCCTTGGCAATGGATAAAATGAGACAGTTGTACGCTCCGTTTGTTCGTCAAGGTAACCCCGTTCTCGAAATGAACACGGAAAGTGCCGAAGTTACCAAATATGCGGCTAACTCCTATCTCGCAATGCGAATAACCTTTATGAACGAGCTTGCAAACTTCTGCGAACGTGTTGGTGCCGATGTGGATATGGTGCGCAAAGGAATGGGAACCGATAGTAGAATCGGAAAGAGATTCCTCTTCCCTGGTATCGGATACGGCGGTTCATGCTTCCCTAAAGATGTGAAAGCACTTATCACCACTTCAACCGAGAAGGGTTCGCCACTTTCTATTCTCACCATGGTAGATGAAGTAAACAAGAGGCAAAAATATCGTTTGGTTGAGAAAATTGTTGAGCATTACGGAGATGTAAAAGGCAAACACTTCGCAGTGTGGGGATTGGCGTTTAAGCCAAACACCGATGATATGCGTGAAGCCCCATCAATTACCATCATTAATGAATTATTGGCAAAAGGCGCAACGGTTGCAGCTTACGACCCTGCCGCATTTGAAACAGCCCACTTCTTTTTTGGTGACACTATTCAATATATTGATAGTCAATACGAAGTTCTCAACAGAGCTGATGCACTATTAATATTAACTGAGTGGAACGAGTTCAGAAATCCTGATTTCTCGATTCTCAAATCAAAATTAAAAGATACCATAGTATTTGATGGTCGCAACATATTTGAAGTTGCTAAAATCAAATCAGAAGGATTTACCTATTTCTCAATAGGCAGATAAATTTGTTTAATAGTGGTTCCCT
>CALKUG010000149.1 GCA_937996765.1 uncultured Ignavibacteria bacterium | reverse complement strand
ATTATGAAAAACTGGTTGACGTTATGATCAAAGAGTTATTAGAAAAAATACTCTCTCAAAACTCTTTAAGTTTTGACGAAGCGCGCACGGTTATGATGAACCTGATGGAAGGAAGTATCAGCGAAGTAACTGCATCAGCGTTTCTTGCAGGATTGCGCGCCAAGGGTGAAGCTCCGAGTGAGATTGCAGGATTTGTTTCAGTGATGCGTGAAAAGAGTTTAAAGATTGATTACACACATCCCAATATGATTGATGTTTGCGGAACAGGCGGCGATGGAACGGGAACGTTTAACATTTCTACCGCAGTATCTTTTGTTACAGCGGGTGCAGGTGCAGTTGTGGCTAAACACGGTAACCGTTCGGTATCCAGTAAAAGCGGCAGTGCCGATGTGCTTGAGCACCTTGGTGTTAAACTCCAATTATCACCTGAACAAGCAACGCAACAACTCGAAGAAATAGGAATCTCATTTATTTTTGCCCAGGTATTTCATCCAGCAATGAAGTTTGTAGCTCCGATTCGGAGAGAGCTTGGTGTTCGTACCATATTTAATATGTTGGGTCCTCTCAGCAATCCCGCACCGGTTAAAAAGCAGTTGGTAGGAACGTATTCGCTTAAAGCATTGCAACTTATGTCGGAAGCATCGCTTCAACTCGGGTATGAACATATAGTGTTTATAAACACCAACAATCTCTACGATGAAATCAGTTTAACCGAACCCACAACTGTGCACGAGATTCATGGAAGTTCGGAACCCATAAGTTATACCGTATCTGGTGATTCATTTGGAATGAGCCCTGTTTCTCTTTCCTCGTTACAAGGCGGCGATAAAGAATATAATGCAAAACTTTTAGTTGCGTTGCTTTCAGAGCCCGAAGAGAATGAACTTACTGCAGTTATTCTTGCCAACGCTGCAACTGCTCTTTATGTATCAGGACTCGCTACAGATCTCCAAACAGGAGTTGCCTTGGCGCGTGAATCACTGTTTTCTAAACGTGCTTATGGGAAATTAGTAAAACTTAAAGAGGCCTCAGAAAAACTATGAGCATACTCGATAAAATTGTAGAAGTAAAACGCGATGAGGTTCAGAAACTTGCACGGAAGTTTAAGCAATCTGATTTAGCACAGTTCCCGCTATACAATCGTCCTTCGATTGATATGGAGTTGTTCCTCAAAATGAAATCTGATATTGCTCTGATAGCCGAAGTTAAAAAAGCTTCACCCAGCAAAGGGTTACTCAAGAAAAACTTCGACCATATAAAAATTGCAAAAACCTATCGCAAAGCAGGTGCTGATATTATTTCGGTTCTCTCCGATGTGCAGTTCTTCCAAGGTAACATTGTATATCTTTCGGAAATATCTGATGTAATGGATACTCCCTTGCTACGCAAAGATTTTATTATAGATGAGTTGCAAATTCACGAGGCATCCGCTTTTGGGGCAAAGTTCATTTTATTAATTGCCGAGATTTTGGATGCGCAACAAATAATTGATTTTACACAGGTTGCCCGTGCGGCAAACATGGATGTACTTCTTGAGTTACATTCCCCCGATGAAATAAAAAAGATTGATACATCAATTAACAGAGTAATTGGAATTAACAACCGCGACTTAAACACTTTTGATGTTACTCTTAAAACCACCGACACCATCAAACAATTGATTCACGATGATGTTGCCATTGTTAGCGAAAGCGGTATTCAAACACATCAGGATGTTAAATATCTGAAAGAAGTTGGCATTAACGGAATTTTAGTAGGAGAACACTTTATGCGTTCTACTTCACTTTCAAAAACCGTTAAAGAAATGAAGGAGTGGTGCAGATGATTCTCAAAATCTGTGGCATTACAAATATTGAAGATGCATTGCTGTGCGCAGGACTTGGGGCACAAGCACTTGGCTTTATTTTCTATTCTAAAAGTAAACGTTGTGTTTCGGTGGAAACAGCCGCTGAGATTATTAAACAACTACCCCCTTTTGTGGCAAAAGTGGGAGTGTTTGTTAATGCAAATAAATCTGAGATTACAACAACCATCGAACAAACTGGTATCAACACTCTTCAATTACACGGAGAAGAGTC
>CALKUG010000148.1 GCA_937996765.1 uncultured Ignavibacteria bacterium | reverse complement strand
TGATACCCCTTAACGAACTCCACCTCGAGCGATTAAAAAAACAAGCCTATTTTCATCTAAACGTTAAACCAAGTCTAAAGTAAAAATACCCTGCATTCAGAAATCTCAACTTTACAATTAAGTGAATTAGCTATAAAGCATTTTTTATGAGCCTCTTCGTGAAGAATACTTATTAGAGATGCATCAGCCGGATTTTCTACTTGAATAACTGGGTTTAGTTGAATTAGAGTAAATTTACCTGAACCATCAGGGTATTCTTCCATAAATCCTACAGGAGTATCATTATATTTTTTTACTACAACTTTGGATTCGGAAGCAAGATGCAGAAACCAAAGCATATGGCATTGCGAAACTGCCGCTACTAATAGTTCCTCCGGATTATACTTGCTTTTATCCCCTCTGAATACTGGGTCGGAAGAACAATTGATAGCTTCCTTGTTTTCGCTGAGTATGGTATGATTTCGCGAGTAATCAGTGTAACCTTTGGTCCCGATATTATCTGACCATTCAACAGAAACAGTGTAATTATGTGTTTTCATGCAAAAAGATTTTGGATTAAATTGTAAACTAAGTTTTGAACTTTAACGTTTAATTAGAATTAAAGGTTCCACAAGAACCGTTGTTGTTTTTCTTCCCCCACAAGGTAAAGGTATTGCTATGAATTTTTCTCTCACCCCAGAGCAGCAAGAAATTAAAGAACTTGCAGCTGACTTTGCTACTAACGAAATTTTGCCATCCGCTATAGATCGTGATATTTCAACTGAATTCCCCTACGAGATTGTTAAAAAACTTGGCGAAACCGGGTTCATGGGGATGATGGTATCACCAGATTACGGCGGAGCGGGACTCGATACGGTAAGCTACGCACTTGCAATGATTGAAGTATCCAAAGCCGATGCAAGTGTTGGTGTTATAATGTCGGTGAATAACTCGCTTGTTTGCTGGGGATTGGAAAAATTTGGTACTCCTGAACAGAAAGAAAAATATTTAAAACCACTTGCATCAGGTGAAAAATTGGGAGCTTTTGCTCTCTCAGAACCAGAAGCAGGTTCCGATGCAACCAATCAAAATACCTTTGCAGAACGTGAAGGTGACCATTGGAAACTTAACGGTATTAAAAACTGGATAACCAACGGCACAACTGCCGATATCTATTTGGTTATTGCACAAACCGATAAAGCTAAAGCGCATCGCGGTATTTCTTGTTTTATTGTTGAAAAAGGAATACCCGGATTTGAGCACGCTAAAAAAGAAGATAAACTTGGTATTCGCTCCTCCGATACATGTTCGCTTACTTTTACAAACTGTTTAGTACCTGCATCAAATATGCTCTCGGATGAGGGTAAAGGATTTGCATTCGCCATGAAAACCCTTAACGGCGGACGTATTGGTATTGCAGCTCAGGCAGTGGGTATAGCAAAGGCATCACTTGACGCATCAATAAAGTATTCAAAACAACGCAAAGCGTTTGGTAAAGAAATTTCACAGCATCAAGCAATTCAGTTTAAACTTTCAGATATGGCAGTTCAGGTTGAGGCAGCAGAATTGCTCACTCTTAAAGCAGCGTATCTTAAAGATTCCGGTGAGGATTACACCACATCTGCTGCTATGGCAAAACTCTACGCATCTAAAATTGCAGTTGATTGCGCACTCGAGGCAATTCAAATACATGGCGGTTACGGCTATGTGAGAGAATACTCGGTTGAACGCTACCTTCGCGATTCTAAAATCACTGAGATTTACGAAGGCACCTCCGAAATACAGCGCCTCGTAATTGCTCGTGCATTGTTGCAGGACTAATTTGTTAAAGTACTTAGTTATTGTCATCCTTATGTGTTCCGGTTTGAGTCTTGCTCAACCGGAACATACTGTATGGAGCGAACGGCAATACTCTCCGCTACGTCCAACGCTCATCAAGGAAAGAAACTACTCACTCTCCGATGTAAATCTTGTTACGGCCCCGTTAAAGATTGTTGCAATAGGGTATTGGTTCTTTATATCGGATCACGATGGCGATAACTGTCCCTTTCACCCAAGTTGCTCCCAGTTTGCGGTAGAATCGTTCAAAGAAACAAATCCTTTATTTGCTTTGATGATGACCTCGGATCGGCTTATCCGCGACACCAACATATTTGATAGAGCAGGGCACTACACGTACTATAAAAGACGGCTTTTCGACCCCGTTACCAACCATGTGCTGGATACTGAAAAAATCAGGTTAACACCTTGGTAAGAAAAGTCGTTAATCCTCTTGTGTTATTAGTGTTGTTTTCTTCATTAATTTTGGCTCAAGAGTTACCCTATAATTCAATCCCAGAACGTTTTTCATTTGCACTTCACTTAGCAAAAAACAACGATCCGCTCAGGGCAGCAATGGAATTGGAAATCATCAACGCCCAAGCACCTCACGATTCTCTCACGTATCGTATTGCCTTGATGTATCAAAGGATTGAAAGAAACTCAACAGCCGACTCATTGTTATTGAGTATCTCGCAGCAACCTTATTTGCTCTACTCCGCAATGCGGTTGGATGCCCATACTTGGGAAAACGGAGCTGATACATTACATCGCGCACGCTTTAACGCAGAACCCGAAGCAATAAATTATTATCAAAAAATGGACGGATTACGTGCACTGCTTTCCTTAAATACTCAGGAGCCGGAGTATAGAATTAATAATAGTTTTACGGAATCAGCAAGTGTTAACAATCTCTTACAGTACAAATCTCAAATCTCATTCAAGAACCCTTGGATTGCAGGAGGACTTTCGGCCATTGTTCCTGGGTTAGGGAGGATTTATGCTGGTAGAACAGGGGATGGGATAACATCGTTGATAGTAACCGGACTTTTTACTACACTTGCCGTATTAAACTTTAATCAAAACCATTCTTTTAGGGCTTGGCTATTTACAGGACTTTCGGCTTGGTTTTATACAGGGCAATTGTACGGCTCGGCAAACGATGCACTGATGTTCAATGCCGAAGTTATTGAAGAATACACACGAAGAGTTAATGAAATGCGACTCCGAGAAAATGACTTTATTCCCGAAGCCGCAAATTTTTAAGCAAAGTACTTATCTCGTATTTTAAGAGATACTCCCACCAGAGCAACCAAAACAGGTACTTCTACCAACGGCCCTATAACCGCTGCAAAAGCTTCACCGGAGTTAATCCCGAATACTGCAATTGCTACCGCAATAGCTAATTCAAAATTGTTACTCGCAGCGGTAAATGAGAGTGTTGCACTTTTACTGTAATCGGAACCCGAAAGTTTTCCCATCCAAAAAGAAATAAAAAACATTAACAGGAAATAGATTACCAGCGGAATTGCTATCAGCAAAACATCAAACGGAACGCTAACAATTTTATCACCTTTGAACGAAAACATTACAACTATGGTGAACAACAATGAAATCAATGTTAAAGGTGAAATCTTTGGAATAAACACCGTATGGTACCACTCTTTACCTTTGAGTTTTATTCCAAAATATCGGGTAAGCATTCCCGCAATAAACGGGATACCCAAATAGATAAAGGTACTCTCCGCAATTTGACCAATGGTAATATCAACCGCAAAGGTTTGCATACCTAACCAACCGGGGAGAACGGTTAAAAATACATACGCATAGAGAGAATAGAAAAATACCTGAAAAATGGAGTTAAAAGCTACTAACCCGGCAGCGTATTCAGTATTTCCGCACGCTAATTCATTCCAAACGATAACCATTGCAATGCAGCGTGCTAACCCGATGAGTATGAGTCCCGCCATATATTCCGGGTAATCCCCCAAAAACAGAACAGCCAAAAAGAACATAAGAATGGGTCCAATAATCCAATTCTGAGCAAGCGAAATAAGCAACAATTTCCAGTTGCTAAACACTTTGCCAAGTTCTTCGTATTTAACTTTAGCAAGCGGTGGGTACATCATCACAATTAAGCCCACTGCTAACGGTATATTGGTTGTGCCTACCGATAAGCTATCCCAAAAAACTGCGACGGTGGGGAAAAAGAAACCGAGCCCAATACCCAGCGCCATCGCCGAGAAAATCCAAACGGTTAAGTATCTATCCAAAAATCCGAGACGTTTCACCTCAAGCTTCATGAGTTTGATTTCTCCTGAATTGCAAACTCTTTTACCCATTTTTCGATAGTATCTTTTATGTTATCGCGAATCAAACGTGTACCCGCCAGCTTTTCTTCAAATTCTCCTTGAATTGCCGAAGGATCGGGGAAACCCCAATGGAGTTTGTGATGTTTGCCCGGGAATATTGGGCAACGCTCGGCACTCGCTTCATCGCAAACTGTTACAACAACATCGTAAGCTTTACCCGTTGAGTGAATATCAAAAACGGATTTAGTCGGATTTCCCGAAATATCGAATCCAATTTCTTTCATTGCTTCAACAACAATGGGATTCAATTTCCCGGGTTCTAAACCCGCACTTTCAGCAAAAAATTTATCTGCACCAAAGTGGTTAACAAATGTTTCAGCCATTTGACTACGGGCGCTATTGTGAATACAAATAAATAATACATTAATCATGGTTTATACTCCTTATTCGCAGATCGTGATTCTATCAATAACTTGAATTATGCTTTTATCTTTTTCAATAAGTTCTTTATCGCCAATCCAAAAATCGAGTGCAGAAAGAATGCTTGAAACTCTTACATCGCTCGGATTGGAGTTGATGATATAATTAACCCACTTTCCCTGTTTCTCTTCGATGATAAACGACGCATCTTTCAGAATTGAAAGATGTTGGGAAACGGTGGAGTTGGCGAGTCCTAATAATTCCTTAATTTCACAAACGCAAAGCTTCTTTGTTTGCAATGCTTTTAGAATGCGGAGCCGATTGGGGTCGCTTAGTGCTTTGAATAATTTTATTGTTTGCTCTATCATATATAACCTTATCATTTCGATAAAAGACGAAATGAAATATAAGGCAAGGAATCTAATTATTCATTATCAAATTGTTAAGAAACACACTTTTGAAATTTTTGAAAACGGAGGGTAAGCAATGGTAAAATCGCTATATTGTACATAATAAATTACCGAGATTAGCGAAGTTAAATCAATAGTTTTTACTCAATGAAGATTACTCTCTTAATAGCATTTGTTACAATAAGTCTGTTTGCCGGCAACCCCGGTAAACCTGAACTACAGTATAAGTATGCTTCGGGGCTAATGAATCAGGGTAATTATTTTGAAGCAATAACAGAGTTTAAACGCTTGTTGTTTTCCGATAGCACCGCTCAGTATAAATACGAAGCATATATGGGTATTGGAGCAAGCTACAAAAAGGGTAATTTTTTAGATAATGCGGGCAATGCCTTTGCAATGGCTGAACTCGCAACAAAACAAAAAGAAAAAAAGTTTGAAGCATCGGTTGAGTTGAGCAAAATCAGAATTTTGCAACGCGATAAGCGTTCGGCGCTCGAAACATTAAATCGCTCTACTGAACATGCAAGTTCACAAGATGAACTTAATCGTGTTAAATCACTACTCGGATGGAATCATATTTTTGCAGGTGAATGGGATAGTGCAGCGGTGTTGTTTAACGCTGGTATGGATACTTCACTTGCTCGATATGCTTTGGAAATAGAAGATAAACGTTACTCCGTAACGCTTTCACGTATGTTAAGTATTTTTCTACCCGGTGCAGGACAGTTTTACACAGGAAATTATATCTCCGGTGTATTATCTCTCGGTTGGCATGTGCTCTGGGGTTATGATGTAATTACAGCCATAGGTGCCGAGCGAATGTTCGACGCTTTGATGGTAGCGAATTTTTTATGGCTACGTTTTTACAACGGCAATGTGTATAATGCCGAACTCTTTGCAGAAGAAAATAATCGTCGTATTGATGACGAAGCAATTATCCATTTATTAGATTCATTTGAAGGAGAAACACCTTGACAATCTCTGATGACCTTTTGCGTGATTTAGCAATTCGTGCCGCCAAAGAATTAGGCGACAGTGCAACCGCCGAAACCATTAAACAATACGTTAACAAAGAGCTTATGGCTCGTGGTGTGATGCCAAAAGAAGGCGAACAAGCCGGCGGGCGTGCAATACTTACTTCTTTTGGCCTTAACAAGCCAGGCGTTGTAAGCAGTATTACCGGAGCTCTGAGCACTTCGGAAATTGATATTCTCGATATTTCGCAAAAGATAATGCAAGATTTCTTTACGATGATTATGATGATTGATATTACCAACTCATCCAAAACACTTAAAGAAGTGCAAGACGATTTACACATAGTTGCAGAAAAACTTAACATAAAGATTTACTTGCAACATGAAGATGTATTTAGATTTATGCATCGCATTTAATACACTCACAATTTTATTACGGATTAAGTATGCCTTACGAATTTGAAGAAGTCCTTTCGACTATTAAAATGACCGAAATAGAGCATTTTGATATACGGACGGTTACTATGGGGATTAACTTAAAAGATTGTTCCGACCGCAATGTTGAAGTTGCCTGTCAGAAGATATACGATAAAATTACGCGTTTAGCAGGTAAGCATGTTGAGAATGCACTCAAAATTGAGAGTCAATATGGAATTGCAATCGCAAATAAACGCGTATCGGTTACTCCTATTTCCCTCATCGCTGATTCTTTTGGCGAAGAAGAGTTTATAAAAATTGCTGAAACCCTTGATAAAGCTGCACGTCAGATAGGAATTGATTACATAGCCGGTTACTCCGCCTTGGTGCAAAAGGGTGCAACCAATGGTGAACTAAGGTTTTTAAATTCCATACCCTATGCTCTGGCATCAACTGCAAAGGTGTGCTCGTCGGTTAATATCGGTTCCACAAAGGCCGGAATCAACATAGATGCAATTAACATCATGTCAGAAAAAATTAAACAGACTGCCGAACTTACAAAAGATAACGGTTCTATCGGTTGCGCAAAACTTGTGGTTTTCTGCAATGCCGTTGAAGATAACCCATTTGTTGCAGGCGCCTTCCATGGTGTATCAGAGCCGGAAGTGGTAATAAATGTTGGCATCAGCGGTCCGGGCGTTGTGCTTGATGGTATTCGCAGTGCCGGCAGAGTTGACTTCAGGGAATTAGCGGAAGTTATTAAAAAAACGGTTTTCAAAATTACCCGTGCCGGTGAATTGATTGGCAGAAAAGTTGCAGCAAGTAATAATGTTGAGTTTGGCATTGTGGATATTTCACTTGCTCCTACTCCTGCTGAAGGCGATAGTATTGCCGATATTCTCATGGCTATGGGTGTTGAGGATGTTGGCGCTCCCGGCACCACGGCTGCACTCGCAATGTTAAACGATTGCGTTAAAAAAGCAGGACTCATGGCAAGCTCATGTGTTGGCGGTATGAGCGGTGCATTTATTCCCGTTTCGGAAGATCAAGGGATGATTCGTGCTGTAGAAGCAGGACATCTTTCACTCGAAAAGCTTGAAGCAATGACCGCCGTTTGTTCTGTTGGACTCGATATGATTGCAGTCCCGGGTGATACACCTGCTACCACAATTGCCGGTGTAATAGCCGATGAAGCGGCTATTGGTGTTATTAACGATAAAACAACAGCGGTAAGGATAATTCCTGTTTACGGTAAAAAGGTAGGCGAGTCGGTTGATTATGGCGGCTTGTTAGGCAAAGCTCCGGTTATGCCAATCAGCACATTAAGTTCAGCTAACTTGTTATTACGCGGTGGTCGTTTCCCGGCTCCCATGCGTAGTTTAACCAATTGATTTTGTATTTTATAACGAAAATTTGAGGAAATTATGAAAAAAGGTATGATTATAGGTTTAGGAATTCTTGGAGTAGTGATACTTGGTGTTATCATCATGGCATCTTCACTCATTGGTTCCTACAACAATTTTGTAACACTGGATGAAAATGTAAACAAAGCATTTGGTGATGTGCAAGGACAGTATCAGCGCCGTGCCGATCTTATTCCAAACTTGGTATCCACCGTTAAGGGTGCTGCTGATTTCGAAAAGTCGGTGTTAACACAAGTAACCGAAGCGCGCGCAAAAGTTGGTCAGTACAACGTTACTCCCGAACTAATTAACGACCCCAATAAATTCAAGCAGTTTCAAGCTGCCCAAGGTGAGTTAAGCGGAGCACTTTCGAGATTGTTAGTAACCGTTGAAAGCTACCCACAACTAAAATCTAACGAAAACTTTTTACAACTCCAGGCACAGCTCGAAGGTACTGAAAACCGCATTAGTGTTGAGCGACGTAAGTTTAATGAAGCAGTTCAGATATACAACACGGAAGTAAAACGTTTCCCCGGCTCGATGATTGCAGGAATGTTTGGTTACATGCCTAAACCATACTTTGAAGCCGAACAGGGTGCCGAAAAAGCTCCTAAAGTAGCGTTTTAATTCCGATGAAAGTATTGAGTGTGAAGCATCTACTTCTTTTTGTGCTGGTTTTGTTTGTCGCAAATACCTTTGGTATCGAAGTACCAAAACTCACTCGTTTTGCAACCGACCAAACAGCAACAATTCCTTCCGCTGAGTTAAATCAACTTGAAGGTAGATTAAAAACTTTTTCTGATACTACATCAAATCAATTGGTTATGTTGATGATTGCTACTCTTGATGGAAATGCTCTCGAAGAGTATTCGTATGAAGTAGCATCAAAAAATGCAATCGGACAGAAAAAGATTGATAACGGCGTTTTGTTACTTGTTGTAAAAAACGATCGCAAAACGCGTATCGAAGTTGGTTACGGACTCGAAGGCGTGTTGCCCGATGCACTCACAAGCAGCATCATTCGTCGTGAAATGATTCCCTATTTCAAGCAAGGTGATTTTTCGGGTGGTATTACCGCCGGCGTTAATGCAATTATTGCAGGCATTGGTGGTGAGTATAAAGCCGATCCGAAAAAAAATAATGAAGAAGATGACGGCTCGGCCATTGTTGGCTTTATAGTTTTTATTCTCGCTATTCTTCTCTCCATATTTACCCGTGGTGGCAGAGGCGGAAGAGGTGGCGGAATGTTGGCCGGGATGCTTCTCGGCTCTATGCTTTCCGGCAGCAGCAGAAGCAGCTGGGGTGGCAGTAGCGGTGGTGGAGGATTTGGTGGCTTTTCCGGTGG
>CALKUG010000147.1 GCA_937996765.1 uncultured Ignavibacteria bacterium | reverse complement strand
CTGCAATTTTGAGATTGGTTTTTGATGCGAGTATGTAATTCAATCCCACTTTTTTGATGAGTTGTGGAATCGTTTTACCGTAAGCCGTTTTGGATATCGCTACTCGTGCACCTTCAACCATTTTGCCGTATTGCACTCCAGCCGGACAGGCAGTCTCACATGCTTGGCAATCCAAGCAAAAGCTCATCTCTTCGGCAAACTGAGCTGAGATTTCCATCTTGCCTTCGGCAACAGATTTAATCATACGAATTCTCCCTCGAGGCGAGGAGCGTTCAAGTTTTGTTAAATCGTAGGTTGGGCATGTAGCCAAGCACATACCGCAGTGCATACATTGGGTGAGAATATCTGTATGCGGAAGTATTTTTTGCAAATCCTGCAAAGCCGTTGTTTTTTCACTCATAACTTTCCCCTCCCTTAATGGCTGTGGTTATGATTATGACCGTGCGAGTGGCCTGCATGCGAATGTGCTGAATTTGGCAAAGCCGAAAGCGGAACTCCGCCTTCACACCGCGGCGCCATCGAAAAAACCTTACCCGGATTTATAACACCGTTGGGGTCAATAGATGCTTTTATTTTTTGCATCATATCAATTCCTGTAGGGCCAACAACCGCTTCCAAAAACGGCTTTTTTGCTAACCCTGTACCGTGCTCGCCGGTTATGGTTCCGCCGAGTTTTATTGCTTCGTTAAATATAAAATCAAATGCCCTATGTGCGCGTAGTACTTCATCTTTATCGCGTTCATCGGTTAAACAGGTTGGATGTAAGTTACCATCTCCTGCATGACCAAAATCTCCAATTGGCAAATCGAATTTTGTTGCTGCTTCAGCAACTTTTTCAATCATTACCGGCAACTCAGAACGAGGCACAGTTGCATCTTCCAAAATGGTTGTAGGCCGTCTTCTTGCCAACGCACTAAACGCAGTTCTTCTGGCGGTTTTAAGGATCTCACCATCAGCTATCGAATTCGCACGTTGAACGTAGGTGGCTCTATTCTTTTTTAAGAGATTAATGATAGTCTCGGCATCTTCCTGAACAATGGAACCCCTGCCATCCACTTCGATAAGTAATACTGCTTCGGAATTGCGAGGTAGTCCGATATTTGTGTAATCTTCAACACAGTTAATAGTTGTGTTATCCAAAAACTCCATCATACTTGGTACTATATGCGAGGCAATAATATCGGAGACTGCTTTGCCGGCATCTAATAGTGTATCGAAATAAGATAACATGGTTATTGAGGCAGTGGGAAGAGGAATAAGCTTTAATAATACTTTGGTTATTATTCCTAATGTACCTTCGCTACCAACGATAAAATCTTTGAGGTTATAACCTGCTACATCTTTAACGTTTTTGCCACCGAATTTCAAGAATTCGCCGGTTGGCATAACCATCTCAACACCCATAACGTAGTTTTTTGTAACACCGTATTTTAACCCGCGCAAACCACCGGCATTTTCTGCAACGTTACCACCAATAGTGCATACTTTTCTGCTCCCGGGGTCGGGTGGATAAAACAAACCAATTTTCTCAACCTGATTCTGGAAATACTCGGTTACAACCCCCGGTTGAACCGTGGCGGTTAAGTTTGCGGTATCAATTTCGAGAATTTTATCCCACTTAGTCATTACCATAACTATGCTGTTCTCAACAGGAATCGAGCCACCACTTAAACCTGTGCCGGCACCGCGTGGTACAATTGCAAATTTTTCCTCGTTGGCAAGTTTTACAAGTTTAGAAACCTCTTCTTCATCTCGCGGAAAAACAATTGCTTCGGGCATTTGCTCCAAGATAGGTGTGCCATCGTAGGAGTAGCATATTTTATCTTCATGAGAATCTAAATAGTGGTCACTTCCAACTATTGAACGAATCTTTTCTAAAGTTGACTTATTCATTGTATCATCTTTTTAATAATGAGTTATATCTCTCAGGGCTTTTCAGCAACAATACCGCTGCTGTAACTTGCGGGTCTATGGCAAAACTACCAACTATCCGCATACTGTTTCCTCCCTTTCGGGAGCTTAATTCTGTTTTAATAATACTTAAAATTTCAGTTTTGTACGTTGCTGTGTAATTGATTTTTTCGGAGTTTAATTCTCCCTTTACTTCAGCAATTTTACCGAGTAAGGCGGCATATTCTTTTTTTGCTTTTACCGCATTGTATAGTGAATCAACTTGCTTGGCAACCGTTGACTTATACTCATAACTTTTAGTTTTCAAGAACTTCTCGAACTGCTTGAGCAATTGTTGGTCGTCAATACTCGCAATTTTTACATCGGGATTTTCATTAAAATAGAGCGAGCTAAAATCGAAGAATAATCCTTTTGCCAACATATCGCTTACAGGGTCGGGCAATACTGTGGGGGTAACTAATGAATCCGGTGCCACACCTCCGCCCGAATAAACGGTACGTTTGTTATCGGTCTGGAATGAACTGGTGAAAACCGAATCCTTAGATTTGAGAGATTTATTTCCTTTGAAGTAATCCACTTTTTGAATACTGCGTCCGCTTGGTGTGTAATAGCGCGAAGTAGTTATTTTAAGCGAAGTATTATAAGCAATGGGCAGAACCGTTTGCACTAAACCTTTTCCAAACGATTGCTCGCCGATAAGTACGCCGCGGTCGTGGTCTTGTATAGCACCTGCAACAATTTCACTTGCCGAAGCACTACCGCCATCAATAAGAACTACCAGAGGTACATCGCCTGCCATAGGTTCTTGTTTGGAATAGTATTCGCGCAAACTGCCGTTATCTCTACCACGAGTGGAAACCACCAGACTACCTTTGGCTAAAAACTTCTCACAAATCGCAACCGCAGCTTCAAGCAATCCGCCGGGATTATCACGTAAATCTAAAATCAAACTGCGTAGTTTACCGGTTTCCTGCAAATCCTTCAAGGCAGTTTCTACCTCATCGGCAGCACCTTTAGAAAATGAAACCAGTTTAATATATCCCACACCCTCTTTTTCATCCACAAAGCCGGAATACAAAACATTTTTAACCGAAACCTCTTCGCGTACTAATACAAAAGTGAGAGTATCGGCAACCCCGATTCGTCTTGAACGTAACGTTACTGTTGTCCCTGGTTCACCTTTGATATATGTTGAAATCTCTTGATATTTTTCTTCGTCAATCGCAACCCCGTTAACACTCAATATTGCATCGCCAATTCTCATACCTTGGCGCTCAGCCGAGTAACCGGAAAGTATGTCAATAATAACAGCATTCCCATCCCTGAACCCAATCGAAACACCAATGCCGCCGTATTTACCGGTAGTTAAATAATCAATATCATCCTGTTTTTTTTCATCAATAAATACAGTGTAGGGGTCTAAAGTACCAAGCATACCGCGAATTCCCGCACGGAGGAACTCACCCGGATTCACTTCATCAACGTAATTGAAAGTTACTTCTTTATAAACTTTATTAAAGATTTCAATGTTTTTGCTAATCTCGAGATAGATATCCGATTTGAGAACCACACCTGTAAATAAGAGAAAAGGATCAATTAAAACGATTGCAAACCAAACTTTATTTCTTT
>CALKUG010000146.1 GCA_937996765.1 uncultured Ignavibacteria bacterium | reverse complement strand
AGATGAAGTTTAGAATGGGTCTGTTTGATCCCATTTTTTAAACCGGGTACGAGATAATCTGCGATGACAAATTCATCAAGGAATACCCGTCTTTTGATATTTGAGACGGGATTAATGGACTTCTTCCATCTATCTTCGTAAAAAGTAATATCCGTTTTCGCCTGAAGTAGGTTTGTTTCTTTTACATTATCCAAAATATTATTGTGAGTAACAAATACAAGAGGCACGGGTAGAATAATCTTTCCCGCTTCAAGTATCTTTAGGGTAATATCTCCGTCTGCACAATAGAATTTGTACCTCTCATCTAATCCACCCAATTCACGAAACAGCTTTTTAGAGATTAATCCGTAATTAATCAGGATATTGCCACCTAAAGTTAAGTCAACGCCATAAGTACTCCAATCAACTTCAGAAGCGACAACATTTTTATAAAAAAATGCGATACCACCTAGTTCCACTTTAGTTGAGTTGACAAGTTCCATTGCTTTGTTAATGCCATCTGGATTAAACTCTATATCATCACTTGCATACATCAACCATTTACCTTCGGCTTTTGAAAAACCGAAATTGTAAATCTCTGGCCAGGTATGCCTACCTGGGCCTAAAGCTTGCTCTTCAGAAAACACCTTTCGAATGTTATGTTTTTTTAACACATACATAGTTCGATCAGATGAGTTGCCGTCAATCACCACCACTTCATAGTCTATGTTAGATGCAGACAAGATTAGGCTCTCCAGCATTCTATCCAATAAGTCTGCTCTATTTTTGGTTGCTATGACGAAAGAAATGTCGGGCATAATTTTTCCATTTTTCTTATAACACCAATGTTAAACTTAGCCGACTTAATTATAAGTGGAGATAACTTTGGCAAAACATCGAACTCAATAAAAACTTTGAATCAAATTTGTTCAAAATATAAACTTTTCTTGTGATTTTACTTCAATGAATTTATATTGATTCCAATATAAAGATATTGTATTTTTAGCCATGCATTATTCAGTCATCAAAACTATGAGAAATACTTGATTGCAGCTCTGCTTTTCGCTCGTATGAGTTCAAGTAGATTCCCCGGAAAAGCCCTTAAGGAATTTCATGGTACCCCCTTGATTTTATGGGTTTATCAGAGGGCAATGCATCTCAATGTTGATAAAATCTTGATTTGTACTTCAACCGATTCTTCCGATGACATATTATGCGATTTCTTGGCAAAAAACAACATTTTGTTTTTCCGTGGGGATCTTAACAACGTTGCCGAAAGGGCATTGCAGTGTTGCTCGCATTTTTCAATTTCTTCTTTTGTAAGAATAAATGGTGACTCTCCGTTTTTTTCGGTAGTAGAAACGAATAGAGCCATTCAGTTATTGAAGAGATTTGATCTTGATTTTGTAACCAATGTTAAATTTGGGAACTTCCCCTACGGATATTCATGTGAGGTTTTTTCGGCACAACTTCTAAATCAATATTTGAAAAATTTTAATGAATCCGAAAAAGAACATATCACTTCTTATTTTTACAAAAACATCTCTAATTTTTCATTTTGTGTAATCAAAAACACTCTACAGAATATCAAATCGTTTCGTTACACCTTAGACGAAACAGTAGATGTGAATTTTATTTCTCGCTTGCTTCATAATAGTATTGGCTCCCCTGTAATTTCATTAAACGAACTAACTCAACTCAGTAAGGATGTTCTACCACAATGTTAAATCTCTATTCTATTCGACCCAAAGGATTTAATATCGGGAACGATGTTATTTATGTAGGTATTAACCATTTTATTCGGCAAGCATTTAAATCAAGCTATAATGTCATTTCCTTGCCCGCAACATCTAAATATGAATCTCAAAAAAAATCAGGACTTTCAGCACAGACAGTACACGAGCTGAATCAGTTTGCAGATGGTTTAATTATTGGAGGAGGAAATTTATACGAAAATGGTGAGTTAGAAGTTGATGCTACAGCTATAAAGGCACTTTCTAAACCATTTATGATTTTTTCCGTATCTCGTGGAAGAATTTATAATCCCAACTTGGAACTTGTAGATAGAACTGATGTAATGCCAGATGATAAAATTAGATTACTCAATCAATATTCTTCCTTTAGTCTATCAAGAGATATTGGTACATATAACTATCTCAAAGGTATAGGGGTTGATACCATTGTGGGAGGGTGTCCTACCCTATTTATTAATGAGATTCCACAACACAATGTTCCTATTATGGATGCTGACAAAACCGATGCTCTCATTTCAATTAGAACTCCTACACTAATGAATATACCCGTTGAATATCAATATGGATTGCGTGAAACACTTCAACGGTTAATAGAGCTACTGAAGAAGTATGGTTATAAAAACTGCAAATTTTTATGCCACGACCACAGAGATATTCCTTTTGCTGCTTCTTTTAGGAACATTGACTATATATATACCGAAGATGTTTATACATACTTAACGTATTTGCGCAATACAAGATTGAATCTTACTTTTCGGCTTCATTCCTTTTTGCCTTGTCTTTCATATGGAACTCCTACTATCAAAATAAGCTATGATGAGCGGGCGTTATCAATGGTGGATACCATAGGTTTAACTCAGTGGAATATTAATCTTGTTAAAGATGACGTGTTAGTTGAAGTTGAAAACCGAATTAAAAATATCGCAGAACTGAGTATAATAAAATCCTCTCAATCTGAAACTTGGCAGAAATTAAGGAACACAATGTTGGAAAGCACTACCGAGTTTGCGCATTCGGTATTAGAAAAGAAATTAAAATAACAATTATGATGCGTAATACACGTATTCATATTATTGCTGAAGCCGGAAGCAACCACAACGGTTCAATTGAAAAAGCTCAAAAGCTCATTCGAATTG
>CALKUG010000145.1 GCA_937996765.1 uncultured Ignavibacteria bacterium | reverse complement strand
CTCATGTTTTTAGAAAAGAACCATTTTGAGAGAGATCATTATAAGTTGGATTCTTATAAACACAAAATGGTGCTTGAAGATAACATTGATCAGAAGATATGGCTCGATAGTGTGTTAACCAACAGCAAAGCAAAATGGAAAATTGCTGTAGGACATCATCCGCTTTACACGGGCGGAGTAAGAAAAGATAATTACCCTTCGGTTCGCTATTCACTGCACGATATATTTGTAAAGCACAAAGTTGATGCTTATTTCTCGGGACACGAGCACGATCTGCAAGTCTTAAAACCTGAAGGATATTATCAGTTTGTTTCAGGTGCAGGATCTGCTTTAAGAAAAACGGGCAATATTGCTATTACTGAGTTTTCGGAAAGTGTAAATGGTTTTATGGCAGTTTCACTTGCCGCAGATGCCTTAACAGTACAGGTTATAAGTTACAAAGGCGAATTATTGCACACTACCGTGCATAAAAAATAGTTCATCATAAATTCATGCTACAAAGTAGCGAAGTGAGAGTTATGAGTTTTTGATTCAATTTTCACTTCGCTTGCATTGGTTCATTAGGGGAAAATTGCGGAGTGTGAATGCTGTCGAGTTTCTGTAGAATTCTTAGTAATTGTTCCTTTTCATGCGTTGTAGTTCCTGTCATGTAGTAATTGGAAACATCTCCAAGTATATCAAAACATTTATCCAGAGTATCCGTACCTGAGGGGGTTAAACGTAAACGCTTAACTCTTTTATCTTCGGTATCTATTTCCTCAATAATGAGTCCTATTTGAATCAATCGTTTTACTATCTGAGTTCCTGTTGTTGTTTCAATTATGATATCGTTATAAACCTCCATTTTTGATGGATTACCCCTTTTTCGTATAAATACCAGGGTAAGGTATTCCTCCAACGAAGATATTTCAAAATCTTTCAATGCGTTTTTTACATAATACTTTGAAAATCTGCTAAGACGGTTAATCTGATAGGCAATGTCGCGGTTTAATTGTTTGCCATCTTTTGCTAAATCGTCACCCGATGTATCTTTAGATAACCACCTAGCAAAATCAATAATTTCTTCTCCACCAGTGTCTTCGATAAACCGCTCGTACTTGCTCATCAATTCAGAAATTTTAATTGCTCTCATAATTTACTTGACTTTTGTAGTAAAATACTATATTTATGTAGTAACGAATTTAATATTACTGCACAAATATAGTAAAAAAGGAATAGAAATGAGATTATTAAACAAAATAATGGTGCTTTTGGTTATGATATTCACAATAAACAGTTTTTCGCAAACATTTGAACAGCTTGAAGGGACATGGAAAAGTGTTCGGGCAGAAGACCTTCATAATGGCACGTATGGTACAAGGGTTTTTACTTTCGATAAAAACGCTTGGAAGGTGGATTTTACTTTATACCTGGACAAAGAAATGAAAAAACCTGTATTTGTGTTTACGGGTTCGGGAAAGTATGAATTTGAGGGAAATTCTAAAATGTACAATACCATGAATGCTTTGTTTCAATTCGAACAAAAGTCATTACAATTACTTATTAACGATGAGCAGATTGCAGCGCAGTTTGGTTTTGCAGGAATGAAGCAAGGTGAGAAACGAGATTTGACAAAAGAAGGGGTTTCATTCCTTAAATCAGTGATTGAGCAAGATAGAGAGTACGATATAGTGAAAGTGGAAGCAAATCAATTATTTTTGGGAATGAGGCCTGCGGATAACGATTTGAGTAAACCTGAAAAACGCCCGGTAATGTTTATGTATCCTCTTGAAAAAGTGAAAGAAGGTGAGTTACCAATAGTAACTAATCCGAGTTCTACGGTTTATGCAATAATAAACGTAACAATTAAAAATCAAGAAGAATTTATGAAATATGTAATGGGACATTTGCCCACGCTTGATTTATATGGTGGTAAAATCATCTTCGAAAGCACTAAAAATGTAGCTATTGAAGGTAGTGCTATTGGTAACTTCTTTTTAATACAGGAGTGGCCATCTGAAGAGCAATTCACTACTTGGTGGAATTCAACTGAGTATAAACCATGGAAAGATATTAGGCATCTCGGTGCAGATGTTACTGTAGTATTAAGTACTTCAAGATTTTAATTACGAGTAGAGTTTAAGATGAAAAAGTTAGTGTTAATAGTTGCAACATTTTTAGTTATTTATTCAAATATTACAAATGCACAAGCGCCTTTTCTTATCGGAAGTGCGGGTGCAGAGTACGGCAAAGCCAATACGATTGATCGTGAAGGAAATCATATTGTCGCAGCATTATTTGCAAACTCTGTAAATGTAAATCCAACGGGAAGTACCATTCTTTCAACAAATGGTATGATTGATGTATTAATTGCAAAATATGATACCCAAGGCAGATTGGTTTGGGGAAAACGATTCGGTGGAACAACCACAACAGATGCACCACATGCTATCGAAACTGATGCTCAAAACAACATTGTTGTTGGTGGATATTGTGGCAATCCCAATTTGCAAAATGCAACAGTTAATTTTAATCCATCAGGAACCTCCACACAACAAACCTATGGAGGATATGACGGTTTTGTTGCAAAATATACAGCGGAGGGCAATTATCTTTGGTCGTTTATTTTAGGGAGGGTTGGAAGCACTGCCGAAGAGCGTATTTGGGATATTGCTATTGATAGAGCAGGGGATATCTATGTTACAGGTGCCTTTACGGGTAGCGTAAATTTTAATCCTTTAGGAAGTTCACCAAACAACAAACAAGTGAATACGGGAGTTGGACTATTTCTTTCAAAGTATAATTCAAATGGAGTAAATCTTTGGACAGAAGTATATGAAACAGAAGACACTTCAGTTTTCTTTGAGGCATACACAGCTGTTGATACAGATTCTAACGATAATGTATTTTTTGCGGGTAATTTCAGAAGCAAAGGGCTTAATATAGGCGGGTCGCCTTCTGTGAATCTTTCCGCTGTCGGACAGACGGATATGTTTCTCCTCAAGTATTCGAGTATGGGTGTTTTGCAATGGGGTAAATCTTTCGGAAGTGCTCAGCAAGATATTGTTTCTCCCGGTGCACTGAGAATTGACAGATCAGGCAATGCCTATTTTACAGGTCGGATTTCAGGTGCAGTTAACTTTGCCACAAATAGTACACCCACCCTTGTGAGCGGAGCTTCGTTGTTTGTCACGGGGTTTGATACGAACGGAAATCTTATAAGGGCTTGGGGGATGACATCAAATGCGGGTGATGGAGGGCATAGGATAGGTTTCGATGATCAAAATAATCTTTATGTTGCTGGGTGGATAAATGGAACGGTTGATTTTGACCCGACTGCAGGAACATTTAGCGTAATAGCTGTTGCTCCAACTGCAGATGCATTTGCTGCCAAATATAACTCGAGTGGCAGTATTCAATGGGTTTCTACCTTAGGAACAAGTAATTCTTCTGAAAACAATATTGCAGCGGGACTCGCAGTTTCGGATGCAGGTGAAGTATATATTACCGGTCAGCTTTTTGGCACCAATGCAGATGCCGACCCAACATCCTCAACACTACTGCTTTCTGCTCAAGGACTTAATGATTGTTTTGTGATTCGTTACAATACAAACGGCTCTATTACACAACCAACTGCCGTTGGTGATTTCAACACGGTGATTAGTGATTTTACTTTGTTCCAAAATTATCCCAATCCATTTAACCCGGTAACCACGATAAGCTTCTCGTTACCCGTAGCAGAAAATGTAACCATAAAACTCTTTGATGTACTTGGCAGTGAAGTTAAGACGCTGATAAGAGAGAGAATGGAAGCAGGTAGCCATACTATACAGTTTAACGCGGAAGG
>CALKUG010000144.1 GCA_937996765.1 uncultured Ignavibacteria bacterium | reverse complement strand
TACCTCGTCTTTGGAAATGTAGCGGAAAACTTCAACCTGACCCCCATCACGAGGAGTTACGATAGTCTGAACGTTTTTAAGAGTTGCGCCTGCGTAGGAGTTAACAATGCTTTGAACCGATTGTTTAAGATCGGTTTCAGTTTCTTCAACCTTAGTTTGGAATTGTGAAGTAACAGTGACGGATATCCCTTGGAGCAATTTATCCATTGCCCTATCTTCCGCTTCGCGTTCATCAAAAGCAACCGCCTCGCCATAATAATAATTACCCGAAGAGATGATGCTCTGTTTATTTTTGCCCTGTGGATATACTACCGATACAAACAGCAGTAACCCAACAACTACAATGTATTTTAAATTCAATATAAACCCTTAGAAATATCTTTTCGTAAAATTAGCGATAGAATAGTAAAATAACAAGCACAGTTTTTGTACCAATAAAAAAGTTAAGAGTTAAGAGTTAAGAGTTAAGAGTTAAGAGTTAAGAGTTAAGAGTTAAAAGTTAAGAATTGAGAATTGAGAATTGAAAGTTTTCTACGGACATCCAATGCCTAACGCGGTTCCAATGTTTAATAATTCCCGTAGGGAATACATGTCTGTAGAAAAAGAGTGTTAGAGTATTGGAATACCGTATGTATTCGATGTATTTTTTATTTATTTTATAAACAACATTGCATACCTAACGGCATGCATAATTGAATGATTGGGTTTTCTACAGACATTCAATACCTAACGGCATGCATAATTGAATGATTGGGTTTTCTACAGACATTCAATACCTAACGGCATTGAAACTGAGTCCAAATTTTCCCTCTGTCCTATCACCTCTGACCTCTGTCCTATTTTTTATTTCCTGCAAATACATTAAATTTGATGATTATCATATTATGTAATTCAGAAGTTGAAAGGTAAAGCGGTTTTTATGCCCCATAGTAGTTTAATTGGACACGTTGAAATTCCTGTAAGTGACCTCGAAGAAGCTAAAAAGTTTTATGATCAGTTGTTTGGTTGGGATTTCAAACCTTTTGGTAACAGTTATTATCTCTATAACTCAAAGGGTACCACGGTTGGTTTAAGAAAATGTAACAATATTAATAAAGATTATAGCTCCACCATTTTCCACGTGCGCGTTGATGATGTTGAAGCTGTTATGAATAAAGCCGAAATTCTCGGTGGTCGCATCTTCAGAAATAAAACCATCATCCCTGTTTATGGTTATTATGCCCTCATCCATGATGCAGATGGCAATACCGTTGGTGTTTATCAGGATCAAAACCAATAACATATTTTCTCTCTATTTTTATTACCTTAAGACCGCTCTCACCAGCGGTCTTTTTTTTATCTACACACCCTAACCTAACGATTCCAAATTTCTTTTGAATTATTATCATACTATGATAGAGTTTTGCCCTACCCCCCATTGTAATTTTACAGTGTAAGTTTTACAAATCATTGGTTAAAATTTCTTTGATTTCTAATTAACAATGTGTTTTTAACTGATAAACTTAAACGTTAGTAAAGTGAGCGATGATATGAAAAAGAACTTTAAATATGAATTGACTTCGAAACCGAGCATGAATATGATTTCGTACCCGATTACTAAGATCGAAATCATTGAGAATAAAATTGTACGATTTACCTGCGGAGCACCCGTTGGTGTGGGTGTTGCCTCTGTGTTCCCTATTAGCGCATCCGACGATGCTTATATTATTGAACTTAAAATCCAGAAGGATATTTCAATCGAGGATTCTCGTCGCTATCGCAGAAACGCTGAACAAATTGTTGCATTAGGAATGTACATATCACCCAAGGAGCAAATACCAGTAACAAACGGTTGGAACTCGAATAACGATTTATTTGGACAATCCGATTCTGATCTTACTCCTCCTGTAAAGCTTGATGAAAACTCCCCTTTTAGGAGTGCACAAATTTGGCGATACGTTTAGGTTGGAAGCGACCTTATCGTATAACACTTTAGGGCGGAAATCCTATCTACGCGGGGAATAACTAACTATACGGGGAGAATCTATTCTTTAGGGTGAAACTGAGGAACATCGTAACCTACCGATGTTCCTTTCTTTTTTTAAAGCTATTTACATTATTTGCCTTATTTATTTAATTATTATTCCAAAACACCCATTCATTATTTTATTTTTAATTTTGCTTCAATCACTTGATAAAAGCAAAAAATAACGGTATTTTTCGATGTTGATAATTACGATTATCTATTTTAATTCTAAGCATTGAAGCAGAGGAAATAAGGTTATTATGGCAAAGACAATAAAAAGAGTGGCAATTAACACCGGTGGTGGCGATGCCCCGGGACTGAATGCGGTTATTAAAGCCGTGGTTCAATCAGGTTTACACAGAGGATGGGAAATAATTGGTATTCGTGACGGATACAATGGTCTGTTCCTCCCCGAGAATTACCCTAATCGCGATGGTTTGATAAATCTTACCCATAACCATGTTCGTGATATCACAACATTAGGCGGTACCATTCTTGGTACAACCAATCGTGGTAACCCGCTCCGTTACCCCATGAAAGATGCTAACGGAAATATGGTTGAAGTTGACCGCTCAGATGAAATTCTTGCAGCTTTTCATCGTAACAACATAGATGCTCTTGTTGCTATAGGTGGCGATGGTTCACTTTCGATGGCAAGTGTATTCGCTAAAAAAGGTCTTAATGTTATCGGCGTTCCTAAAACAATTGATAACGATTTATTAGGTACCGAGTTTACATTCGGGTTTGATACTGCTGTATCGTTTGGTACTGAGTGTATTGACCGTTTGCATACCACGGCATCGGCTCACAAACGTATCATCGTTGTTGAGATTATGGGTCGTTATGCTGGTTGGATAGCTCTCCACTCGGGTATTGCAGGTAACGCAGATGTTATTCTTATTCCTGAAATTCCTTACGATATAGAAGAAGTTGCAAAACACCTTGAGAAGAAATTCGAAACCGACCAACAATACGCTATTGTTGTTGTTGCCGAAGGTGCTCTTCCTAAAGGTGGCACACACTCAGTTATCGAGAAAGAATTAGGAAAAGCTGAAAGACTTGGCGGTGCTGCTGATTCAGTTGCCCACGCTTTACAGAGCATGTTGGATAAAGAAGTACGTACAGCTATCCTCGGACACTTACTCCGTGGTGGTTCGCCTACTACATTCGACCGTTTGCTTTCGCTCCGTTTTGGTGCGGCTGCTATTCGCGCTCTCGAAGAAG